>JAZLIJ010000135.1:0-1369 GCA_045617325.1 Fibrobacter sp. | reverse complement strand
AGCGAAGGAGGTCGATTATGGCGACAATAACAATGGAAGTCCCGGAAGACATCATGAATTTCATGGTGTGTGAAAACAAGTGCGACGAACTCCGTCGTAATGCGTTGTTGCTGTACCCCTTTATCAAGAACGAGACGATCTCGCATGGTCGTGCCGCCGAAATTTTGGGCATTTCCAAGTGGGAACTGATCGAATTGTATGGGAGCGAGGGAATCCCGTATATTGACCAGAGCTGGGAAGAAGTTGAACTGGACGCAGGCAATGTGATGGAACTACTTTCCAAGAGGTAGGGATGATTGTCGTTTCTGATACAACTCCAATAATTTCTTTTCTCAAAATCAACCGTCTTGACATTCTTGAAACTCTCTTTGGCGAGGTCCTGCTTCCCGAGGCTGTGTTCGAAGAACTGGTTTCAAACCCGATTTTTCAAGAGGAAGCCGACAAAGTAAAAAACTGCAGTTTTCTCAAGAAAGTCTCGATTGCTAATAGCAGCACAGTCAACATGCTGATGCGCATGACAGGTTTGGATCTTGGCGAAAGTGAAGCCATCATCTATTCCGACGAAAACAAGAGCGATCTTTTAATTGTCGATGAAGTTCGAGCCAGACATGTGGCTACAACCATGAAATTACGAATATCCGGCACAATCGGCATTTTAACAGCTGCTAATGAAAATGGACTGTTGAATAAAGAAGATGCGATTGAATGCGCTAGGATTCTTCGATTGTCCAAAAGGCATATCAGCGAGACGCTCTTAAATTCATTTGTTGAAAATTTGAAGTAGAGTTTCGTAATGCAGTCGCGTTAGGCCCCGCAGCCCGCATGGGTTCGGACTCGCGCGGCGCTTGCCTTGTGCAGTCGCACGGAGCGCGAGGCTGAACGAACGACTCGCATCGCGAGTCGATAGCGCAAGAGGGCCGGCCCGCCAGGGCAACGCCCAAAACATCGCACCCTGTCGCCTATAGTTTGCAAAGTGAAATTTTTTCGCGCCCCGCCTTGACACCGCCCAAATTTTTGTATAAATTTAGTAGTGAACAAAAGAACACCAATCAAACCGTCGCTTTTTTTAGCCTGTAGCGACTGGAGGAAAGTATGAATAAAGCAGTTTCTGCCAATAATGGCGAATTCCATACCGAAGTTTGCGTAGAGAATATTTGTATTCAAAAAAGGGGCCCGGGAAAAATACAAGACCTTCCCTGGAATGCTGTAAAAATGTATATTAGCGGGAAGCGAAGGAGGTCGATTATGGCGACAATAACAATGGAAGTCCCGGAAGACATCATGAATTTCATGGTGTGTGAAAACAAGTGCGACGAACTCCGTCGTAATGCGTTGTTGCTGTACCCCTTTATCAAGAACGAGACGATCT
>JAZLIJ010000134.1:0-15948 GCA_045617325.1 Fibrobacter sp. | reverse complement strand
ATGCCAGTCGCAATCGTGGATGCGAGACGCTGGTCGCTAATCGCAATCGCCGACGCGAGATGCGGCGGCGGGGGCGCGGGTGCGGGATGCAGGTCGCTAATCGCAATCGCCGATGCGAGATGCGGCGGCGGGGGCGCGGATGCGGGATGCGAGATGCTGTTTTTGCAAAAAATGGACTCCAAACTGCACAAAAATGCTCTTTTGGAGCCCATTTTATTACTTTATCTAAACCCATATTGCTCGACAGCGACAGCAAATGGGCTCCAATTTCAACAAAAAAAGCAAACGGAGCCCATCAAGATGATTCTTTTCGTACAACCGACCGCACAAAACGATAGTTTATACATAAAATTGGGCTCCAAAATACGAATTCACCCCCTTTTGGAGTCCATTTTTCAATTTTCCGCATCCATTTCCCTAGTAAACCAGCCTTTTTTAGTTTTTAACGTAAAAAACACTTAACAAACACCGCAATAATTAATATTTTTGGAGCCGCAACAAAGCAATCAACAATCTCTGCGAAAAACGAGGAACAGGATTAATACTTCGCGCATTTGAGGTATGAAGCAAATGAACTAGGCAGCATTTCCGTGCTTTCATTTTTCATCCTTCACACTTCATCTTTCATTTTATTGCAGGCACAAGATGGAGAATACAACTATTACCGATAAATCGCAACTTCCAAAGCTTTGGACGCGCACCTTCGTGATGGTGGCGGCCGCGAACTTTTTGCTCTTTTTCAGCTTTTACCTTTTGCTCCCGGTGCTGCCGCTTTATCTGTTCGACAAGTTCAACGCTGGCAACACCGAAGCGGGGCTAGTCATTTCGATGTACACCGTTGGCGCCCTCGCCTGTCGCCCGTTCGCCGGGTTCCTCGTAGACACGCTTAGCCGCAAGCCGCTGTACTTTTGGACGTTTTTCGCATTTACCGCATGCTTCATCGGGTACAAGGTTCTCGGGTTCATTCCGCTTTTAGCGGTACTGCGTTTTGCGCATGGGCTCTTCTTCGGGATTTCCACCACGGCAAGCAACACCGTCGCCATCGACTCGCTCCCGGCAAGCCGCCGCGGCGAAGGCATCGGCTACTTCGGCGTGAGCGTGAATCTCGCATTTGCCACGGGCCCCATGACGGGCATGTTCCTCTACGAAAGTTTCGGCGAAAACATCATCTTCGCGACATCCATCATTTTGTGCATCATAGGCCTTGTACTTGTCGCAAATCTCAAGGTGAAGCCCCGCGAAAAGAAGCCGCACGCGCCGCTTTCGCTCGACCGATTCTTCCTCACCCGCGCCATTCCGCAGTTCGTGAACTTCATCTTCGTCGGTTTTGCCTACGGCCCCGTGACGAACTACATTTCACTTTATGCAAAGGAACTCGGCATTGGCGGAAGCGGCTGGTTCTACGCATTGATTGCTGCAGGCCTTATCTTGAACCGCATCATGACGGGCCGCTTGATTGACCGTGGCTACCTCACGCGCCTTGTCGGGATTGGCATGACGATTATCGTCGTCGCGTACTTGATTCTTGCCTTCTGCCACAATCCGTTTGCATTCTTTGCGTCGGCATTCCTCATCGGCACAAGCCTCGGCCTGATTTTCCCGGGCTACCAGACGATGTGCGTGAACCTTGCCCGCCACGACCAGCGCGGCACCGCAAACAGCACCTACTTGAGCGGCTGGGATATAGGCATCGGTTCGGGCATCTTGGTGGGTGGCGCCATGGCAAGCCACTTCGGCATGCACCAGCAGGTGTTCATCGCGAGTGCAGCGGCCCTCGTCATCGCCGATTTGCTGTTCTGGTTCTGGACGAGCAAGCACTACGTGAAGAACAAGCTGGAAGGGAACTAAAATTTAGACTAAGCTAATATGCAAAAGGGCCGCCATTTCCGGCGGCCCTTAAAAATTCACATTACAAAACTACTAGTCCCTAACACAACGGACGCTAGCTACATAGTCATCATCCCTCTGTCTGTCGAATGTAGGTGACAGTTGGTAAACATGATCTTCGCCTTTAGGGCGATAAGAGAATAAAGTTCCATCGCCGTTACAGTCTTTTTTACCTATAGTAGTACACCACCCTGCTGGCGTAAGGGAAAGGCCATACGAATCCAATCCCTGGTCGCCCCTCCAGCCGCTATCAGCTGTAAGCTCCATCTTGTAATTATCACCAACCGTTTCAAACAACAAATCCCACTCTTCTTTTATCGGAAGATGCCACCCATTAGGGCACACTTCTTCCATATTTTTCTTAGCATAAAGGCGACCATATGCAGCCAATTCAACATTACCAACCCTACTACCTTCAGCTTTATAATTCATATTCTGAGCCATCCAGGTCTGCGTACCAATGGTCACGAACTTGTATATTTGAAAATCTCGCGGATCACAGAAAGAATGCATAGAGTCGTAAATTTTATCTTTGCACATTTCCAATTTTGTAGTATCAGCGGCCTCCCCTTCCCCACAAACAATAACCATTATCTCGTTCGAGCGACCGCCCTCAATCCTACAGCCAGCACCATCCTTGCCAGGTTCACCGGGTGTTCCCACGCCATCTTCGCCGTCAATACCATTCCAAAGCGTACCGACAACAGTACCTCCGCAGGTGATTTCCACGCCACTGCGGTCGTCCTTGGTCACCTTTGCCGCTGTACAACTTGAACCATCTTTAGCTTTGCCGTCCTCGCCGTCGACACCATTCCAAAGCGTGTCGACAACAGCGCCTCCGCAGGTAATTTCCACGCCGCGGCGGTCGTCCCTGATCACCTTTGCCGCTGTGCAGCTCGCACCATTCTTACCCTTTTCAGATTTTCCGTCAGCCACCTTCATTGACACCCAATTTTCACCATCGCAAATAAACGCAGCAGACGAATCCATTACAAACAAAGTTTCGCCAGCTGTTTTAGAATCACAAGCTTGCTCCGAAAGTTTTTCTCCCGCATCAAGTAAAGCAATGCCTGAATTTTCATAAACTTTAGTTACATCGTCTCCACAGGACATCAGGGCAAAAGAAGCAGCCTATACGGAAGGTGCAAGAATCCTTTTCATTTATTCTCCTTACAAATTTTATTTTACACAGCATAATATAAAATTTTTCTAATTCATTCAAAAACGAAATATCGTTTTGTACCAAATTCATTTCAAATAAACTTAAGTATAGGGAGTTTTACCGGTAATCAAAATTTTACACCCTGTCAAATTGTTTTTAGGGTATATTGTTTTTGGGTTGGATCTGAACGGAGATACTTATGAGTTATCGTTGTTCGGGTGTTTTAGCGGTGCTCGTAAGTGCCGCTGGGATGTTGTGGAGTTGTTCCGAAAATTCTGATGGTGAAGTTTTTTCACCCGATCAAGGCGACAGTTCTTCTGAATCGTCATCTCCATTTCTTGGAGAAAACCAAAGTTCAACAAATCAGTGCGACAGTACATTAAATAGTTGTAATTTCGTAAGCGCAAGCAGCGGAAGCCATAGCGATTCCGAAATTAACAGCACCGGAAGTAGCGGGACTTTTGCAGGAGTAAGTTCCGCCTCAGAAATGGGTAGCGGTAACTCCAGCGGAAAAGTTAATCCAGAAAAAAATCCGCAAAGTTCAAGCAGCACTAGTTTTGAATATGTAGCCCCATCCGCATTTGCAGATACGGTCAACGGAGCCATTTTTAACATGGTGTACGTTCCTGGCGGTTCGTACACAAGGGGCTGCGACAACTGCGAAGAACAGGACAAAATCTACGAAGCACCTTCGCACAAAGTAACCGTCAGCGACTTTCACATTGCGACAACCGAAGTCACAAACGCCCAATGGAACGCCGTCATGGGCAGCACAAAGAACGTGTGGGAATCCGACAAAGCCCCAAAAATCGGAGTCAGTTGGTTCGATGCCAACGATTTCGCCTGCAAGCTCGGTAAACTGACCGGGCACAACTACCGCTTGCTCACGGACGCCGAATGGGAATTCGCAGCCCGTGGCGGCAAGGAAGGTATTGCAGACAACTTTAAATTTTCCGGGAGCAACACTCTTGACGATGTCGGCTGGTATTCCGAAAACAGCAGCGCAAAATCGCACGATGTCGCGACCAAGAAGCCAAATAAACTCGGACTCTACGACATGAGCGGAAACGCCTGGGAATGGGTTTACGATTGGCTTGTCGGCTACACCGATGGCGAAAAAACGAACCCTGTACAACTCACAGGTTCCGGCAACAAGACGCGCCGTGGCGGCAGTTACGATGAGCCAGCCGCATTCGCGAGAGTGAGCCGCAGAGCCATCCGTTCCAGAGACGGCGCCGCAGGCATGGGATTCAGAATCGGGGCCTCCACGGAACTTCCGCCAGGAATGCTTTCGGCCTGCGAAGCCGCGAACCCCTCCGATGCCGCTTGCAGTGGCGACAAAAATCAGGATTGTCGCCTGATTACCGCCGATAACGAGGCTTGGGTCAGCGACGACTACACAGTAGTCATTGGCGCAAACGGTACAGCCGCAGTTTCAGGCTACCCGAATGTTTCTGGCCAGTGGTACACCTTGAACAACCGCTCCTTCAACGTTGTTACCAAAACAGGCACAAAGACATACGCCTACTATATCTTTAGCCAAGACGAAATGACCATGATTAGCGACGACGGCATTCCGTATCGCCTTTACAAACGCGCCGCAAGCGAAGCGAAAACAAAGATCAGCCTCCCTACAATCAGTAATCCCCAATCGCTTGCGGCGCTTATCGCCAACGTGGAACCGGAGCGCCTCGTAACAGACGAACAACTCGCACACCCCGACACAAGCGTGCGCGACCCGAGAATCATCGCCGCCGATGGTTACACCTGGTTCTTTGACGGGCGCTGCTGCGGCGGAAACCACAAGTACCGTTTCCACCTGGATAAAAGCGGCGACGCTGAATTCGTAGTGATGGATTACGACGACAGCCACAAGGAAAACATCCTCGCCAAAGGACGCTGGTTTACCGTCGGGAACATCGGCCTTCACATCGTATTCAACGGAAAGTATTTCAACTACCTCTACACCTCCGGTGAACGCACCATGAGCTACAGCGAATACATGCCGGCGGGCCCCATTTTCTGCCACATTTCGTTCCAGAGTTACGAACGCGGCGATTTCAGAATTTTCAACAAGACTCCATTCGACGAAAAAATCAAACGTCCCAGAGGCTTCAACGGCGAAAATCCTGTTTACGAAGCTGGCGATTACCAGTGGGGTTCGTAGATGAGATGCAAATTCGCAACATATATCCCTTCGATTTTCGCCGGGCTAACATTTACTTTATTTGGAGTCACAGCCTGCGACGATTCGGCGAACAACCCGAACAACAATCTAGAAGTCGATTCAATTTTAAGCGAAGTTTGCGCAAATTCCTCGGCGCAGAAAGCGGAACCGCAGTCTTCGAGCACCGTAGAGCAACCTGAAAAAATACAGAGCAGTACATCATCGGATGTAGCGGGCGCATCGTCAGGTTCGTACATTACTCCTGCGAACACCTCGTCTGACATGCGCCCCACATCCTCGGCAAGTTTTTTGGCATCAAGTTCCACTTCTGATTTACAAAGACCCGCGCTGATTTCGTCATCAGCAGCATTAACGTCAACCGCACTCACACTTGACAAAAATGGTTTCGCAACTATCGCCGACGTATACAAAAGCCTTACTCCAAGCGAAAAGGCGGTTTTCGTCATCAGGCATTCCGAGCGAGAAAATTCCGTAACCATCGAAACGGAACTTACAGCAAATGGCATCAAGATGGCCGAGGAACTAGGGGCAAGCCTCAAAAGCGATGAGGAATTTTCGTACATCACATCGGGATTTGTACGTACAAACAAAACTGCAAATCACATCGCCATGGGACGCGGCACGCCAAATCCAAAGCTCATCACGAACTACGACATTACCGGCAACTGGTTTTTAAAAATTTCTGCCGACGAGCTCGCCACTTACGCTGAAAACCTTGGCATGAAGGGCAGCTCCGTCGAACTCATGAGCCACTGGGCCTACGGAGAAGACTACCCTGACGCGCTTTACGAACTGGAGCCTCGCGCAAAGGAATTCATGGATACAGTGATTCTCAAGAACTTGCCAAAATGGAACCGCGTAAGCATCATGGTTTCGCACGACATTTTCGTGATGCCCTTAGCCGTTTATTTTTCGCAAAAGAAAGTTGCTTTAAAATACTATGAAGATTACCATTGGATTAACTACATCGCAGGATTAGCCATTATCGCAAACGAAAGCAACGAACTCAGATTTATTCCCGTCAAAGGAGCTGATTCCGGAGTCATTGACTACCTTGAAATTTACAAGAGGGAGCACAACATCAACTTTTAGCGGGCATTTACAGTTTAAAAATTTTCTTTGTTATCACACACATACCCCAAAGTACGGATAATTCGAGGGGAAAACAGGTTTTATCCGTACTTTTTCCGTATTTGGTGTTATCTGAAAATTCGTCTTTTCTGCACACTTTTCCCGATAAGAAACAGCGACACAATGACAGCCATCAAAAGTGACGAAGCGATAGAAATCCACAAGACACTACCGCCCACAGTGACTTGGAAAAAAAGAACCGCAAGACTCCAGCCAATTGCCGTCTGGAAAGTCACCAGGAGCGCACCGAAGCGGCGTCCGAGTTCGCGGAAAGCAGTCGCAAGTGAAGCAATGCACGGCACATACAAAAGAACAAAAAGCAGATAGGCAAACACTTGGAACTTGCCCAAGCTAAAATGCGAACGCATCACCGTCAAGGTCGCTGCATTTTCAGCATTTTCGATATTTACCTTGTCTGTATGCCCTCCGAAAATGCCAGCCAGATTTACAGGAATCGAAACCACCGCCGACTTCAAAATTTTGCCAAATTCAAACGGCTCTGACGCAACAGCATCTATTGTCTTTTGCCCTTCGTCCTTTATTTCATCCCCTGCATCCTCTATTCCATATAAACTATTTAAAGTTCCGACAATCGCCTCCTTGGCGAAAAGCCCTGTAAAGAGAGCTACAGAAGCAGGCCAGTTTTGTTCTTCGATTCCAAAAGGTTCAAATACCGGCGTAATTGCGGTACCGACAGCGCCAAGCACAGATTTTTCATTATTATCATTTCCGAAACTTCCATCAACACCGACAGATCCCATAAAGCCAAGGATTGTCACCATGATGACGACGATTTTTCCGGCGCGGAAAATAAATTCACGCAAGCGAAGCCACGCATGGCGAAATAGATTTCGCGGCTGCGGCAAATGATACGGAGGGAGTTCCATGATAAACGTCGATTCATTTCCCTTGAAAATCGTATGGCGCAAGAGAAGCCCATAGCAGAGCGCCACCGCGATACCGATAACATAAATAGCAAACACGACATTTCCCGCATCCTTTCCGAAAAAGGCAGCACCGAAAAGCGCATACACCGGGAGTCGCGCCCCGCAACTCATGAACGGCACCAAAAACATCGTAAGAAAGCGTTCGCGCTTGTTTTCCATAATACGGGCACCCATGAGCGCAGGCACTGAACAGCCAAAGCCCACAATCATCGGCACGAACGCTTTTCCAGGGAGACCGAGGAAGCGCATAAACCTATCCGCGATGAACGCCGCACGCGACATGTAGCCGGAATCTTCCAAGAAAGAGAGGCACAGGAACATGAAGAAAATCACCGGGATGAATGTAGAGACCGTCTGGATACCAGCACCGACGCCATTTGCAAGGAGCGCCACGAGAACGCCCGGCGCATCCAATTTTTGCAAAAGCAGCGACACGCCATCCACAAAAACGCCGCCAAACAAGATATCGAAAAAGTCGATAAAAGCGCTCCCGAACGTCACCGAAATCCAGAACACAAGATACATGGCGACAAGGAACAGCGGAATTCCGAGAATACGGTTCAAGAAGAACTTGTCTATTTTATCTGTATTCGTCTTACGATTCGTACTATCGCGTACCACCTGGCTTGCCACATTCCGCGCATACGAGTAGCGGGAATCCGCCAATGCGAATTCGACTTCTTCGCCAAGATCTTCTTCAATTTTATCGTGCGGAATTTCAATATGCATCTCGTTTGCAAGTTCCAGGACGCGACCGCTGTGTTCCAGGTACTGCACCGCAGTCCAGCGAGGAGAGGCGCCTAGCTTTTCTGCAACGGGAGTAAGCGGCACCGAAATTTCCGCAATCAGCTTTTCAAGCACATCAGAATGCTTCACGGTATTTGGCACCGGAAGTTCCTTGCTGTTGTGTAACAACTTGTGCAAATCGTTCACGAATCCTTCGCAGCTTTCAGGCGAAACCGCACTCAGCGCAATCGCAGTCACGCCGAGGATTTCTTCCAGCTTTTTCAGATAAATCGTGATGCCGCGGCGGATGGCGATATCCATCATGTTCACGGCAATCACCATCGGCACGCCCTTCTCCATCAGCTGACTCGTGAGGAACAGGTTGCGCTCCAAGTTCGTCGCATCCAGGATGTTCACGACCAAATCCGCCTCGCCCTTGAGCAGATAATCGAGAGCGGCGCGTTCATCCTCGGAATTGGCGAACAGCGCATAGATGCCCGGCAAATCCACCACGCGAATCGTGTGGTTATCGAGCTTGAAACTACCTTCCTTCTTTTCGACAGTGACTCCCGGCCAGTTGCCGACAATCTGGTTCGAGCCCGTAAGCGAATTGAACAGCGCCGTCTTTCCGCAGTTCGGGTTCCCGGCAATGGCAATCGTAAATACATCTTTCTCGATAGGCATCCTAGACTCTCCTCAGCTGAAGCACGTTCGCCTCTTCCTTGCGGAGTGACAAGCGGTAAGCGAGTACAGCGACCTCCACCGGGTCGCCAAGCGGAGCAACGAGCAGGACCTTCAACTTCACGCCGCGAACAAGGCCCATCGACAAAAGTTTCGACTTGTACTGCGAATCGCCGGCGTTGTAACCGACAATTTCAGCAGAGTCACCTACTTTCAAATCTGAAAATTTCACTTCGTCAACCATACACATCCCTATTTTTTCAAACTTTTCCTTGACGCCATTTCCGGCTTCACGAACGCCTCGATTTTGGACAAAGTCTCAGCCGAAAGAATATGCTCCATGCAGCAGGCGTCTTTGTCGGCTGTGCCCTCGGAAACACCAAGGCGAACCAGAAAACTCTTGAGCAGCATGTGGCGATTCAGCACATCGGCAGCAACCTTCTCGCCCGCCTCCGTCAACTCCACACCGGCGTAGGGTTCCTGCGTCACGAGCCCGAGTTTCTTGAGTTCCAAAACAGCTTTAGCGACGCTCGGCATTTTTACGGAAAGCGCCTCCGCGATATCCTTGACGCGCGCAGTGCCACCATCCACATGCAACATGTGAATCATTTCCAAGTAATCTTCAAGACTTTGGCTCAGTTTCACTTCCATTTTGACCTCGTCCATGTGAAACCAAAAGTTAGACAAGTCTAATTTTTATTAGACAAGGCTAATTTAATATTTTTTCAAATGTTAGTCAAGACTAATTTTATTTTTCAGGACAAAACATCTTAAAGTCCCACATACAAACAAAAGGTAACAGATCTAAAAAATAGGCTTTACTATATTTAAAATGTCTGGAATTACTATTGGAGGATTCATGAAAAAGATTTTTGCAGGCATGCTTGCACTTTTTTGCGCAACATCATTCGTTTCAGCACAAAGCAGCAACGCTGCCGTTTACGATGACTTTTCAAGCCCAGAGCCATCAACAAACGCCAGTGCACCAGCAACAACAGAAGAAAATGGAGCTTCCGTAAACGAAACCAGCGCAGCAACAGAAGCCGTTTCAACCGAGGCCGTTTCCACAAGCACACAGCCCGCAGCAACAGCTCAAACTGCAGAACTCCAAGCAAGTGCACCAGCACCCGAAACAACGCTCTCTACAACTCAAGCAACAGCCTCGATCAACGCAGAACCCGTTGATACAGCATCCGCAGCGCCAGTCGTCAAAAAGAAGGGACTCCCCAAGACAGGCGTCGGTATCCGCGGAGGATTCAGCATCGGACGCTTGTGGGGTTTTAACGATCTTGACGAATACATCGACGAACCGTCAGGATATGGTTTTGGATTCGGTGCACAGGTTCGTGTCGAAGTTTCCGACATCTTGCATTTCACTCCAGAATTCACATTCAGTCACCTCAAAACCAGCCACAAAGATGAAGACGTCAAAATAACCTACAAGCAGTCCTACTTGGACATCGGTCTTTTAATGCGCGCCATCGTCTTCGACAGATTCTTCATTATTGCCGGTCCACAAGTTTCATTTAACATCGGCAGTGAAACCCAAATCGGCGAAGAAGAAATTCACATTCCAGGCTTAGAGGGGACATACCATAACGACACCCCGCAAAAAATCGAACAGACCGGAGCAGAATTCGGCTTGAACATCGGCGCAGGCTTCATGATATTTGACAGATTAAGCCTTGACTTCCGCTGGTACATTGGTCTCACGGAATTGTTCCCCGAGGTCAAGTATGTGGGCGACCCCGATGCAGACATTGACTTCGAAAACGACAATTGGTCTTACATGAACCTTGCCGGCGCCCGTACCATGAAGTTCAGCTTCGGCATCAATTTCTGGTTCATCTAAAAAAACAAAAAATGGAAGATTTTTCTCTTTCATACACAGACTTTCCGCCTGTCCTCGGCACCCAGGAAATGCGAGTCCTGGACAACGCGGCAAAAGATTTTCCTTTCAAGAACCGCACGGAATCCGAGAGAATCCATGCGGGTTTTCTTTTGATGCAAGAGGCGGGAGCAGCACTATTCCGCTTTGTGCGCTCATTTGAACTTGAGCCAATTGCCGTTTTCATCGGCGGCGGAAACAACGGCGGTGACGGGCTTGTGCTTGCAAAACTTTTGCATGAGGCGCACATTCCTTACACGCTCTTTTCGCTTGCGCCCCAGGAAAAATTCAGGAACGAGGCGGCGCTTGCACTCAAGGAGTTTCTTGAAGCAGGAGGTGTCTGGAACGAATTTTCTGAAGACGCCAGCAGCAGCAAATTCAAGCTGGTCGTCGATTGCATGCTCGGAAACGGCGCATCGGGAGATCTGCGACCCGCTTTCGCAGCAGCGGTAAAACGCATCAACAGCTGGAACGCCACAATCATTGCAGCCGACGTCCCCACCGGCTACGATTCCGCAAACCGCAGAAGCACAGAGCATTGCATCAATGCTCACCACACCATGATGTTCGGCTATCCGCGGCTCGACGCATTCGTCAAAAATGGAGCCGAAAATTTCGGAGATTCCGTCACAGCAGCGCTTTCGTATCCAAAGGAATTAGTTGAAAAATTCGACAACCACATTTATCTGGCAAATGATTCGCTGATTCCGAAACTTTTGCCACATAAAAGCGACTGGGAAGACAAGCGCAAGCAAGGTTGCCTCCTTACCGTAGCGAGTTCCAGAGACATGACGGGAGCCGCCATCTTATGCACAGCGGCAGCTCTTCGCAGCGGTACTGGCCTCGTGACACTTGCAAGTCCGGAATGCATCATTCCCGTTTTACAGTCGCGGCTCACTGAAAGCGTCTTTTGCAGCCTTCCCGACGCAAGCGGCAACAGAGGCTTTTTATCGCCAAGCCACATCGAAACGCTTTTGCAGCGGGCGAAGCATTGCCAAGCAGCGGCTATCGGTCCAGGGATTTCTACAAACAAAGAAACTGTCGAGGCGGTTCTGGAGCTTTTACCGCAGCTAAAGATTCCTACGGTCATTGACGCAGACGCGCTGAACGCCATCGCCACATTGAATGCAAAAACAGACGCAAGCCTAGATGTAGTTGCAAATGCAGAAACGAGCACTGCATCAAGTTCCGTCCCACGCCAAGCGCCAAGCGGAAATTCCAGCAGAGTTTCTGGGGCAGTCAAGCTCCTAAATAAATTAAGCTGCGATTGCATCCTGACTCCACACAAACGCGAGTACGCACATCTTTTCGGAGATTTGCCACAAGACATTTTTGATGTACCGGAACATCTGCGAAACGCAGCCAGAATTTCAAATAAAGTCATCATTCTAAAGACAACTCCTCTGTTTATCGCAAATCCAGACGGAAATGTTTACGTCGTCCCGGCCTCCAATGCGGGGATGGCCAAGGGCGGTTGCGGCGACGTTCTCACAGGCATCGTCGCAGCGCTTCTTTCTCAGGGAATGTCTACAACAAACGCAGCAATCCTCGGAACCCTGCTTCACCAAAAGGCAGGTCGCATCGTCCGTAATGAACTCGGTGTTTTTTCCATGCTTCCCTCCGACCTGATTGAGCACCTCCACCAGGCATTTTCGGAAAAGGACGTTTCTTGCGCCGCTTCAAAATCTTGCTAACTTTCCAACAGGCTTACATTAACAGCCTGGATTAATATGAAAAGCATATATGTTGGAAACCTCCCCTTTGCGTACAACGACGCCCAGCTTCAAGAGCTGTTTGCCGAATTCGGTGAAGTCAAGAGCGCAAAGATTATCATGGACAAGATGACTGGTCGCAGCAAAGGCTTCGGCTTTGTCGAAATGGAAGACGACGGCGCCGCAATGAACGCCATCGAATCCCTGAACGGCAAGGAACTGAACGGCCGCCCGGTTCGTGTGAACGAATCCCAGCCTCGCGAAAACAAGCCACGCTCGGGCTTCAGAGGTCCACGCCGATTTTAATTTAAATTAAACATTTTCTAACGAATCACCTCTAAAACAATAGAGGTGATTTCTTATAAAGTAAGAAAATTTAATGTAAATTCACCGAGTGTATGTGTTCAAACTTCTGAAATTAATATAGATTTCAAATACTGCATTTGGGTGTACAATTTTTACAATTGCAGGACAAGGAGTGAGAAGGTGAAGAAATTCTTGATGCTTATGGTCGCCTCTGCCAGCGTTATTTGGGCGGGCGGATCCCCATTTACGAATGTTCGCGTTGGAGCACGCGACGCCACCGGCAAACCGACAGAAGAAATCGTTGACATGGCGATATGCCTTGAGAGAATTCCTGAAGAAGGAGATTCATCGATTCGTTTTTCCAAGGGCATGTACGAAAGAGTCATGAAACTTTGGGCCGACTATTTCTACGAAATGAGTAATGGAGGCGTCTTTCTTGGCAACGTGCGAATCTACCCCGGCAACCTGGATTATCCCGCCTGCAGCGTTGACTGGAAAATGAACAACGTCCATCCAAATTCTGTGGGGAACCACAACATTGGAGGAATCATCCATACTCAGGACAACTGGACTGCTATCCAAAATATTGACGTTTTTACTACAGAAATGGCCCTGGTCCTGGCGCACGAAAGCGGACATCAAGTTATTGGAGTCAAGGATGAATACGGCAACATGCCGGAAGGTCCTTGCGGAGACGCCATCTTCACAACCAATCCTGACGAAGATTATATTGAAATCGACTTTGTAGGGCAAAATCCTTTGAACATACTCAACTTCACAAACTCCATGAGGGCGTATGTTCCCGGAACGGCTGTTTTGTTCAATGCAGACGGCGAAGGCGTAAAACTTCCAGACGGCTTGTTCGCAGCACCAGCAACAAATATTCTTGAAGACGGCCGACCGGCTTATCTTTTGAAAAAAAACTATCCCATCGTCGATCATGTCGATATCATAAAGCGAGAAAAAAACATTGTATACCGATTGTATTTTAGGACAAGTGATGGAGAGAAAATAGACATAAAGGATAAGGGTCAAGGCAACTGGAGTTTCAGCCTTCCAGTCTTAGGAGGAGCCTCCGCGCACACTCTTATGAACAATCCGGACATGATTCAAGTCGCCATGAACCTCGGGTTGAAACAAATTCCTTGGCAGTGGGCCAATCTGACAACACAATTCAATTTGAACCCACTTTCCTTCCAAGGTCTTTTTTGCAGAGATGCCGAGGGAACACCAAAATCCGCCTGGGAAATGGCCGTTGCAGACCCTCAGTTTGACAATGAAAATTGCCAGGCTCCATCAAAGCCTCGTTATTGGTTCAAGTCAATGATTGGCCGCGAGCCAACAGAAAAAGATGTCTATCATACAAACTCATCTTATATAAACTACGATTCAAAAACGGGAAAATGGCAACAAAGTGACGCTACGTGGTATGACGCCAATATGGCCACCCATACCATTGAAGTTGACTTGCCTTACATGAAAGTTGAAATAGACAGGCCCGAAGCGGAATACGCTCCGTTAACACGCAAGTATCTCAACGTTCAGTGGATTAATTCTTCCAAGACCGACGTGATGGTCGCTATCGACTGGTCGCTCAGCATGCGCGACCACAACAAGTACAACCAGGCGATGCTCGCGTTGAAGCATATCGCAGGCGGCTTCATGAATATTCAAGACAAGAATACTCAGGCCAAGGCGAAGGATTTCAGATTAGGAGTTTTCCTGTTTAACGACGGAGTGACAACTTTATTTGAACCAACGGACAACTTTACATTTGACGACGTCTTGAAGGCTATCGAAAAAGCGCCGAAGCCCGCGGGACAGACGGCAATGTTCGACGCCATTGACAAAGCGATTTCTTCATTTTCGAATGATGCGGAAGCGAGCAAAATTTTATACGTCATTTCCGATGGCCGCGACAATCGAAGCAAGAAAACGAAGGACGACATTGTCAAGCTTTATGAATCCAAGGACATTTCCATCCACACGTTCTCTTATGGTGACGATGCGGACTTGGAACTGCTTTCGTCGATGGCAGAAGCGACAGGCGGATCGTTCTTTGAACAGATGGATTCTCTTTACTTGAAGACAGAGGACGCTATTGTGGCTGTTCTCGCCGAGAATCCGGAAAACGAGCAGGTTGCAGCAGCAACGGTTGCACCGCAGGCGAAGGCGTCTGCGATTCTGCCGAGGGAAGTTTCCAAGGTGCAGATTTTCGGTTCGTTTGAAAGCGAAGAAGCTTCTAGCGAGCCCTTGGCTGTGACGACGAAAAATGGAGCAGTGGTCCCGTTCAGCATTCGCAAGTTCAAGGAGAATGGGCGCATCAGCTTTGTCGCTGAAATTGATTCTGCGACTTTGGCTTCTCTTGCGACTCCGTATGTGCAAGTGGCAAGCAAGTTGAAAAAGTCGAAGATGGACTATAGAATGGTCGCCTCCTCGAAGCGCATGCTTTACCAGATGAAGGCGAAGGTGACTCCGACGGGGCCGTATGTGTGGCCGCGAGAAGGTCGCATCGAAGCGTCTCTCCGCAAAGGCGCAGAATTCTTGACGGATGTTGATGCAGTGGCGACGCTTACGTATCCGGATGGAACTGTGCGCCGTTTTAACTTGAGCGATGATGGTGCCAATGGAGACGATGTCGCGGATGACGGAACTTATTCTGCGGTGCTCCCGGATGTGAACGCGAATGGAACGTACCAGTGGGAAGTGAGGATGAAGAAAGGCAATGCTGCTGTTGCGGCTGTGGCGAAGAATGCTGTTGCGGCAAGGACTGCGCAGGTTGCGGCAAGGACTGCGCCGAATGCAGCAAGTACCGCTGCGGTTGCGTCGGGAAACGCCGTGGCTGCAGCGAAGAATGCTGTCGCAGCGAAGAATGCGCAAGTTGCGCCAAGGACTGCTGCTGATGTCGCGGGTCGCGACGATGTTCCGTTTGAATTTATCCGCAACGGACAATTCGTCGTGACAGGCTGTTGCACCGATGAACCTTCCGACGAGCTGCTGGAGCTCTCACCGAACAAGCGCCTGCATGCGTATTTACAGGCGGATGTCGATGAGGACCGCTTCAAGATTGTGGCAACAGAAGCGACTCACAGCTACTCGCTCTACATCAAGTCGCTGGACTTGGACGCTTTTGACAGGGTGGATGTCTTTGCGCCATCGAACCTGGAAAATCCGGTGTACTCCGTCGCTGTGGCGGCGAAGGCGGGCGAGCCGTTTGTCACGATTCCCTTGAGCAACGAATTCACCATGCCGGGGTATGTCGTGGCGCTGCACGGGATGCCCGCCGCAGTTGCGGCAAATGCAGTATCGGCTGCGGCAAG
>JAZLIJ010000133.1:0-1077 GCA_045617325.1 Fibrobacter sp. | reverse complement strand
CAGGTACCGTCACTTGCTTCTTCCCTGTTGACTAAGGTTTACAATCCGAAGATCTTCTTCCCTCACGCGGCGTCGCTGGGTCAGGCTTTCGCCCATTGCCCAATATTCCCCACTGCTGCCTCCCGTAGGAGTCTGGACCGTATCTCAGTTCCAATGTGGCCGTTCGACCTCTCAGTCCGGCTACCGATCGTCGACTTGGTGGGCCCTTACCCCGCCAACTATCTAATCGGACGCGAATCCATCTGTGCGCAATAAATCTTTGGTAAGAAGAACATGCGATCCTCTTACGTTATGCGGTATTAGCAGTAGTTTCCCACTGTTATCCCCCACACACAGGCAGGTTATTCACGCGTTACTCACCCGTCCGCCACTAACAAAGCCCCGAAGGACTTTGTCCGTTCGACTTGAATGTGTTAAGCACGCCGCCAGCGTTCATCCTGAGCCAGGATCAAACTCTCGATAAAATGGTATTAAAACGTTCCGTGGAACGGTTCAATCATTCACCGAGCTATGATTTAGCTCTTTGTTACTTGTTTAGAGTTTTTAAACTTCAGGAATTGTCCGAGATAAAAAACTTTCGTTTCTTGCTTCGTACAATTTATCGTTGTTCAATTTTCAAGGACCATTGTGCACCGCTTTGAGTCTTTTTCGTGTCCCTCTCGCTGAGTGCCTGCATAGTATACCACACTATTCCGGTTTTGTCAATACCTTTTTTCAAATTTTTTGAAATTTTTTCAGATTTTTTCTTCGATTCCTGTTTTTTCCCGTAAATACGGGCTTTTTCGCATATCAAAAAATCGCGGCGGCAGCATTCGGGCGGAAAAATAAAATCTCCGCCAGCTATTGCTTTTTTTCATAATATCATATAATGGTAATAAACCAAAATATCCGTTTGAAAGGGGAATCACCACACGATGAAGCGCAACATATGTATTCTCAGCGCATTTCTGATCCTCGCGGCAGCGCTCGGCTCCTGCGGGGAAACCACGTCCGCGCAGCCTGCCGGGGAGACGCAGGCAGTTCCGGGCTCGGAAGCTGTCAGCGAAGCGGAGACCGAGGAGGTCGTCAACCTCGTAT
>JAZLIJ010000132.1:0-25334 GCA_045617325.1 Fibrobacter sp. | reverse complement strand
TTTATTTAGGAAGAAATCTGCCTAAAAATTTAGTAAAGAAAAACAGCCCCGTAAAGGGCAGTTTCTCAAAAATTTTCTTTTTTTTGCGGATTTGCCGCTATGCAACTTGTTTTAGGTGTAAAAATTTGGGAAGTTCACAATGAAAGAAAAAGGGGTGCTCGCAAAATAGAAAGCGAGCAACTATGACGGAAGCGGATCCTTTGCAGGATGCCACCGATATCTACTACGAGTCTGAAACGGCAAACCTGATTGAAGAGGGTATCGCCGATTTGCATTGCCGCAGTGACAAATATTTGGCTACAGAAGTTTGGATGGAACACTTGCAGGGTTAGAACTCGGACAATGCGCAGACCACCAAGAGGCGCGGCAAACAAAGATGGTTAAAAGAGGAAACCCCTTGAAACAAGGGAGCATCCTTTTTTTGAATTCATCATTTTCACAAGAAATTCTTTCAATGGTTAAGATTCTTTCTTAAAATTTTCCACCTGACCCATTACCTGGTCAAAAACTTCCTGCGAGTATGTCGGCGGATATTCATTCTTGATCAAGCAAATCTTGATATCTTGGGCAAGTTTTTTACGAACATTGCTGTTGTTAAGCCAATCCGCAAATGAAGACTGCGTGTCAATAATTTCCTTAATTTTCTTTGCCAGGCTCTTACATTTTTCGTTGCCGTTAGGGCCATCTTCGCCATACTCGAAATTATGTTTATCTCGCATGGCGATAAGAATATCGTAGAAAGCTTTTTCTTCAAAGGTAAGGCCCATTTTACGGAAGCTTTCCTTATCTTCTCCGAGTTGCTTAAGCAGCTCAATTGCTCGTGCCGTTGCACTTTTGATGATTTCGTCAATAGTCTCGCTCTGGGTTTCAGTCGCTTCGTCATCGTTCAAGAAACTGCGACGCTTGTGATATTCTTCTAGTGTCTTTTTCAGAAGTTCTTCAAACTTTTCCGCAGCAATTTTATTTACTTGCTTGTAATCATGAATTGCCTTGCGTAACATTTTTACCAAGATTTCCAATCGAGTTGCTGGAAGTCGAACGTTTTCCAATCGTTCAATGAACGCATTGTCAAAAATATCTTCTTCAACACCAGCATCCAAAATGTCAACCACGGCATTGCATTTCAGCGCTTCTTCCACCATTTTAGCAACAACCCGATTCATACTTTCGGTGTCATGCTGTGATTCAGAAGTCTTACGAAGAAATCCCGCTACTGCCATAAAGCACTGGCTTAAGGTAAGCTGGTTTGACGACATTTGCCCCGAAGGCTGACAAATGTCATAAGCAGCTCGTAAACGTTTTACATGACTTAAGAAAAAGGATTTTGGAGAAACCTTTGAAACGGCTGTTCCCTTTACAACATTCAAATCCTTATTCAAGGTCTGTATAAATTCCGCAGCATTTGAAAGACATTCTAAACGAACAAGAGGCTTGACTTCTTCATTAATAAATGGAGTCAAGTCAAATCCATTAAAGAGTCCCTTGATAATTTCAAGTTCAACAATCAATGCTTCCATCGCTTGCTGAACATCATCTTCGCTAGGTCCAAAATTTTCTCCACCAAAGCGTTTCATAGCATCCATCATTTGATCATGAATGCCAATGTAGTCTATGATGTAACCGAACTCCTTACCAGAGTATTTTCGATTTACTCGGCTTATAGTTTGAATCAGCGTATGTTTTTGCAGCGGTTTATCATTATAAAGGTATGCTAGGCAGGGCACATCGAATCCCGTAATCCACATATCCACAACAAGAACTATACGGAAATTTGACTTTTCCTTCTTGAAAGCATCTTCCAGCTGTTTACGATGTTCATCGGTTCCCAGATAGTCGTACATTTCCTTGTCATCATTCTTACCGCGAGTTGCAACCATAGCAATTCGCGGAACCTCAGGAAGGGTGCGCAATTCATCTTCAGTTAACTGGGTGTCTCCAGATTCCTTGCGATTAACAAACCAATCAGGACGATGATTCTTGATTTTCATCAAAAGTTTATAACCGATTTCTCGCTTACTGCATACAATCATTGCCTTTTGAATAATATCCGGCTTGTTGTTGCATGAATTTTCGTAATGGGCAATAATATCTAATGCCAGTCGATTTAAACGTTCTCCATCTGCAAGAATCACTTCCATTTTAGACATGGCCTTTTTACTTTTGGCAATGTCTTCTTCCGTTGCGCCCTCATCGGCACATTGTTTATAATATTCGTCAATCTTTTTGAGCTGTTCCTCGTCTAAGGTGACTTTTGCCATGCGAGGAACATATTTTATTGGCACCGTAATTTCATCATCGACAGCCTGCTGCATATTGTAGCTATCAATGATTTTTCCAAAGACTTGAATTGTTTCATCAATGGGCGTTCCTGTAAAGCCAACAAATGTTGCTTTAGGGAATGCCGCTCGCAAATGCTCCGCATAAGGCTTTGAAACAAAAGCACCGATTTCATCATTTTCTGAAATCTTCTTTGATTTTACCTTAAGGGTTTTGTTCAAGTGAATCTGAGTGCGATGAGCTTCATCGCTAAAGCAGATAATATTTCCGCGTTCCGAAAGCAATCCAATGTCTTCGCAGAATTTTTGAATTGTACAAATAAAGAAGCCTCCCGAAGAACGGGCAGACAGTTCACTTTTCAATTCTCTACGGTCAGAGATTATCTTTGCTGCACCTAAAGAAAGAAATTCTTCTGAACGCAAAAAGAGTTTTCCTGCTTGCGTTTGCAATTCATCGCGGTCAACAATCATGACAATTGTTGGAGAACCATCACCAGTTTTAAGTTCCGGACAACGAATAGCAAGCTGGCGAGCAAGAAAGGCCATTGTATAGGTTTTTCCACAACCTGTAGCACCGAAGTAAGTTCCGCCCTTGCCGTCTCCACCTTTGATGTGACTTGCAGAAACAACACTTTCACGAAGTTTGCGTGTTGCAAAGAACTGCGGATAACGACAAACAACTTCTTCTTCCTTTTCATAACCTTCATCGGGAAAGTAAACATAATCTCGAAGGATTTCAAGGAAGCGGCTAGGTTCATAAACACCAGCAACAATAGTCTTAACCTCATCTACGCCGACTTTAGCTACATGGTCTTCATTATTCACTTTCTTCCAGGCGTAGTAATGTTCGTAGGGAGTATATGTTGTGCCAAGGCGTGTTTTTACGCCATCACTTATGCAAGAGAGCGGGCAGAAGCGAAGTAAATGCGGAATATCTCGGCGATAGCGCTTATGTATCTGATTGTATGCGTCTGCAATAGTCGTATTTTCATTTGCTGGATTTTTCAGTTCAAAAATACAGAGCGGAATTCCATTCACAAAAAGAAGCACATCGGGAATCCGAACATCATCTTTATTGCCATACCCCACTTCAAACTGGTTGACCACACGAAATTTATTCTTTCGTGGACTGTCGAAATTAATGTATTCAACATCAAAAGGTGTATCATCCCGATAAATGCGAAAGCCATCTCGAACTAACTTTGTTGTGTTTCGCAAAATGTTGAAGGTTGACTGGCCAGGCACATGCTTGAGTTTTTCAATAATATCACTAACTTCGGAATCATTCAACGAAAGGCGTTCCAGATACCCTTTTAGGTCGTCTTCTATAATGATTTCTCGGTTTTGGCGATGAATTTCGCTGCCATGGGTATATTCCCAACCTTGATCTTTCAACAGATCAATGAGAGCTTCTTCAAAATCAGATTCGTAAAAAATACCCATATAAATAACCTATAACCTTCTTATTTTGCACAAATAATGGAAATTATTCTTTCTTGATGATTTTTTATATCATCATAATTCCATTCCAATTCAAGATCTCGCTGTAAATAACCATTTCTCATTTTTAAGTCGTTATCATTACACATTTGCATCATGATTTTAAACTTAAGAGAGGCAACACTAATCGGATCTGATTTTCTATCTGTATAATGATCTAGTTTTGTCTTAGGATTCCAATTAGAGCCTGAACTATTGGCATCAGCACCAATCATTGCAAAATTGCCAAAACAATTAATATCTTCAGCACTTAGCGCTTTTCCCTCACCGGCTTTCGCCTGCGGATAATAATGTTCTAGGCTCTTACGAGTACGAGAGAAATAGAAATTATCAAAGGCATCTAACTCAAAGTCACTGCATCCTAGCGAATCAAAGAAATCATTACGTTCACCAGAGCCCTTCTTGAGTTTTTTTCCACGTAATTCATTAGCATACTTCTTCCAAATTTTGTAATCGGTGTAATTGAATACATACAATGGTATGCTTGCCGAACCATTTTTGTAGATGCTAGAGAATTTTCTTTCAGTAGATTCTGTTGCTACTACAAGCGAGCGTTCAGAAATAATTGTACCATCAAACGCATTAGCAACAGGTTGATTATTATTCTCATTCAGTTTCTCGGGATTCAAATAAATATCAAAGAAATACTTATCTGCAAGACGTCTCAAGAACTCTAAATAGTTTTCAACATTCCTATCCTTAAACAAATGAAGTAGGCAATAAAACAAATAATTTTTTCTTTGTTTTGGAGTAAATGTTACTTCAAACATAGAAAGCAAATGGACCAGTTCATCTTGAACCACGCCATCTGTTAAATTCTTAGGATGCTGTTGAAGTTTGTTGGATTTACCATTTCGTTCGCTATAAAAATATTGAAGTTTCCACGGATTTTCAGTGGTTGATTCAACATTATCTTTTATATGATGAACTATATAATTATCAAGTAGATATTTAGCCTTTAAAAGATTAAATGCTATTTTCTTCGCAAAGGCCGCATCATTTCCTACTTTATCAAATTCATCAATAAGTTCTTTGTCATCCAACGCAAATGATGTTGGTTTAAACCCACTTTCTTCCATTCTAGTGATTTTCAAAACAATCAACAAAAAGTTCGGGAAATCAATAATTGATTGAAAACGATCGTTTGGATCAACATCGGGATTATCTTTTATCTTTTCAACTTTTCCTGTCAGTAAACTTTCAATAGATGCCTTGCCCTGATTTCCGTCATGATTTGGTAGATCTTCAAATTTTTCACATATGAAATCATTCAAGTTCTCGCCAAAAATACCTTTTTCCGCAATCTTTTGCTGAACATAAAAATTCATTTCAGTGCAAGCATCCCATATACGGCAAAATTTATTCAAATCGTCATTGGAAAGATGTTCGCTCAATCTAGCCTTGACAATTTCATGCTTTTCAAGTTGTTCGCCGCGAGAGTTCATTACTTCAAAGTAATGATTCAAATCAATATCTCTCGGTACACGATAATGAACGATATGCACTGAGTTTGTAAAGAAACGAACAAAATCTTGTTTACGGGATTCTCCTACAATTTCATTAATTGCCGATATCGCAAAACTAAAACCATTTTTTATTCCAGCATCATATTGTTCAGGAAATTTCGGAAGTTTTTTCAGCGTTTCTGCAGACTCGGCACGAGCTGTATAAGTCAATTTATTACGGACTTCAATATCTAAGGCCCGTAAAATCAAATAAATAGTCGTTAAACGCTGTTGTCCGTCAATGACTTCAAATACTCCTTCATCCCTTTTATAAGTCACCAAAGTACCGATGTAATAAACAGGACTCTTTTTTTCTAAAGAATCATAAACATCCTTTATAAGATCTTTGATTTCATCAAATTCCCAAGCATAGTTACGCTGGTATACAGGAATTTGATAAGTTACAGGATTTGAACTTTCCAAATAGATTTGGCTAATGGAGATTTCTTCAAGCGGCAAGTTAGTTTCTTTCATGACACACCCCATTAAAAATTATTGACATCAAAGAAATGATGATATTTCAAATAAACACCTTCACCATCTTGTTTACCAACATCCTTTTTATCGTAGCTAATAGGATTTATCTTATCGGCAAGTGTACTCAATAAAGACGCTGGAGTGTCAGCCTCAACAATACAACGATATATATTCAAGGAGTTAATCTTTTCATTAGATTCTAGAATATAGTTCTGGGCAGATAACCAACCAAGTTTTTCATACTGGGCACGCAAAGAATATGACCAAACAAAGGCATAGACAACAAACTGTTCGAACAGTTCTAAGTCTTCTTTATCCGGATATGATTCTGGACAAAAGCGATCTACATACAGCAAAAGAGACGTATCAAACAAGAGTCTTGCGATTTTATTACCCGTTCCATTCTTGTAGTATTTATCGAGAGTCTTAACAATCTCGTTGTCGCTTATGTAAAAGCCTTCAAACTTATTATTATCCTGAATATCCTTCAGAATTGCGTAATAATGCTTTGTATAATCAAAAAAGGGCTTTCCGGCAATAATCGGGGTATTTAATTGGAATGCGTTAACTTTTCTTGTACCAGAAACAAAAGGCATTGCAGAGGAATTCACCATTTCGGCATAAGAAAAAGCGCTCTTGTAGAACTGAGCATAAGGAGATCGTGCGTTTTTCGTTATTCCCTTAAATTTATAGATGTTATGTTCATTTAGAGTCCAAGACCGATTACCGTTAATCCATTCTTTGACCCTATACAAATAATCACCAAAGAAAGACGCCAAATCTTTTTGAGAAATACTTTCCCATTCTTTTACAATTTTTTCAGTTAGGCTTTCATCCACATCGTCCATTTCACGAAGGTGATAAGCCTTCAGCAAATCATGAGGATACAACGATTTTCCACGAGCATTTTGAGAATCAAAAAACTGGAAAGCTTCTGATTGATTATCAGTAATAACAACTATTAATTCACACTGAGTTTCAATGAAATCGCGGAGTTTCTTCATCACACGATTATGCTCTACCTTATCTGCATCATCGCCTTTTATAGTTCCAACTCTTCTACGAAATGCATTTAAATTATTTGGTATGTTGTATTTAGAGTGTGCATTGTCGTAGATTTCTTGTTTAATAAAAGCAATTTCTTTCTTTAATTCAAGAGGTTCATTTTCATATAGTGCATACAACAGCAAAGAAAAGGTTGTTGTCCTCTGTTGACCATCAACGATATTATATTTGCCATCCTTATCTTTGTGGAGAATTAGAGTACCGACACGATAAACCTCTTTATTCTGATTTTTCGCTTCAATAATATCATCAAGTAGTTGTATGGCATTTCGAGCGTTCCACTTATAAGGACGCTGATAATTTGGAACTGTAAGCAAAACATTTTCGATAGGCTTTGAGTCCATGCCTCTAGTAATCTTGTTATTAAGAAGCAGGTCGCCTATCGTTGTTATTGCCAAAGTAATTTTCTTTTCTGTCATGGTAAAATTCCAAATTTATGCAGAGTGTGCGGCCATCTGAACCAATGCCGGGCAAATCTTTTTCAATTCCTCTTTTGCTTCACTTGCAATTCGTTTTGCTTCGGCGAGACCTTTATAGACGGCAACAATGGCTTTTTGAATTTCTATTGGAGGGAGGGGGATTTTAATTTCTAAAAAGCGATTCCAATCCAAATTAGATCGAATGCTTCCATCGCTCAAGAAGGCCCCATATCGATCCATTTCATATCGTTTAAAATACAAGAACAAATATTCAGACAAAATTTCATTTTGTTTGTTTACAAAAAAAGTTGTATAGGCAGGAGATACTAGGCAAGTTTTTTCTTCCTCATACAAAGCAATTCGTATGCAAATATCTCTACCTGTTTGCATTCCACTAAATACAAATATTCCCTTTTTAACGACCTTATATTTTGAATTATCAAGTCCATCAGTATCTGCAACAGAAGGTATAAACGTTTTGTCTTTATTAATGCCACAAAATTCCAAATTTAACCCATCCCGATTTCGTTCATCGCACTCTTGGATGTATGGGCCAAGAGCTTTCATGGGGTATTTTGTTTTCAAATCAACAACATAGGCATTGCAGGCGTTTTGGAGAGGTTCTATTAAGGCTTCGTTGGTTTCGATAAGATTTTTCAGGCCCTTATATGCAGCCACTACGGACTTTTGCACTTCAATATCCGGCAATGGAATTTGAATATCAAGAAAACATTTTTCAGGAAGATTTCCTCGAACTGATGAATCCGTGAAAAACCAAGTTAAACGACCAAATTCTGGCCTTGTAAGAAGAACACTTAGATAATACGGGTTCAAATTCTCTTCTTTTTTACTTTTAACCTTAAAAGTGTAATATGCAGGAGAAACTGCAATTTTTTCAAAACGATCATTATACGCAACAGGAATTTTTATATCACGACCAATATGCATAAAATTACACGCATAACAGTTCAATGGTACAATTTTATATTTACTCGTATCAATACCAGACATATCTGCTACAGTAGGTATAAATCCAATTTCAGTATTAATGCCACGAACATCAATGTCTAAAGTATTCTCAACACGAATATCAACTTCTTCGATATAATCCCCAAGGCGAACCATCGGAACTTTATTCTTGTTACATCTCATAGCCCAGTTCCTTAAACGCCTTTTCTAGAGCCTTTTCATTAGCTTTTTGACTCTTCAGAAGTTCTGCGACCTTCGCGCTGGAAGTCTGCATCACTTTCTTGTAATTGACATTGCTATCGCGATCTACAAATTCAATATAACGGCTTGGCACAAGGCTCCAGTTATTTTCCTTGTTCCCAATTTCATCAATGCCCACACTGCGATAAAGCTCAGGCTCTGCATAGTTCAATCCATCGGTTCCTTCGCTTTGCCACTTGTGATAAATTTCTGCAGCACGAGTCACCTGGTCTGCAACCAGTTTGACCTTTTTCTTTTGCTCCTTGCTTACAGCATTTTCGGTCCATTGGCGCAAATCCATAAAGAGGATTTCTTTTTCACGGTTGCGCAACTTGCGGCCATGCCATTTTCCTCCCTTCTTGTTCTGATTCAAAATCCAAAGGGTTACGCTGATGTCTGTTGTGTAGAACAACTCTCTCGGCAAGACAACAATGGCTTCAATCTTGTCGTTTTCAATCAGTTTCTGTCGAATGGCAACAGCGTCGTCATCACCCAACGCCCCGTTTGCTAACAGAAATCCACCAACACCCTTTGTCGGATTCAATTTACTCAACATGTGCAAAATCCATGCGTAATTGGCATTGCTTTCTGGCGGTGTCTGGTAGCCTGCCCAGCGAGCATCATCTCGCAAATCTTCTTCGTACCAACTTTTCAAATTGAAGGGTGGATTCGCCATGATGTAATCAAAGGTCAAACCCTTGTGCTGGTCATTTGTAAATGTAGATGCATTCTTTTCGCCAAGATGATAGCTAATGTTACGAACTGCCAAGTTCATCTTTGCAAGTCTAAATGTAGCCGGGTCGCTTTCCTGACCATAAACATTCACATGAGAAATATCGCCCTGCTTTGATTCTACATATTTTGCGCACTGAACAAACATTCCTCCAGAGCCACAACAAGGATCATAAAGTGTTCCGTCAAAAGGTTCTACAAAAGCGGCAATCAATTCCACAGCGTCATGTGGAGTGTAAAATTCGCCATCTTCCTTTGTTGCATTAATGGCAAAGGAACGGAGAAAGTATTCATAAACGCGTCCAATCAAATCTTTCTCTTCACCAAATTTCTTGTGGCTGATTTTATCCACTTCATCCACAACTTTTTTGATTACGCTAGATTCCAGATTCAACTGGGTAAACAAGCCCTGTTGGGTGCAACCCTTGAGGGCTTTGCTGCAAGAGTCTATGGCGGACAGAGCATCATCCAATTTGCTATTGAGCTTTGCCGGTTCTACCGACAGAAGGTAATTCCACCTGGCTTCCTTGGGCAAGAAGTAAGCCCCCACAAAGGAACTGTCGTCGGTAAGGAAAGCGTTAAGGATTTCCGGGTTATTTACATCAAGTCCCTGAGCCGCAAGATTCTCTTTAATATTTGCAGCAGCATCGTCAAACTTTTCACCAATAAAACGCAAAAAGACAAGGGTCAAAAGCAAGTCTCGCTTATCATTTAGAGAAGCGTTGCCTCGCAGATAATCGCGACAGTTGAAGAGAATCTGTTCCAGGCTGAGGGTTTCATTCGCCTTTGACTTTTTTTGTTTTGCTGCCATATAAAAACCTGTGTATCCTTCGTTGCAATTCGCTCTAATCTCGCAAATAGACCCACAGATTTTCAAACAAAAAAAAGCGTGGAGCCGAATGCGTTTCGATCTGCGGTAACGACCAAGTAACCGTCCAAGGCAAACGCAAACGACCCACGCCCATAAAGGCAACGCAAAACACATTGACTGTTATAGCCAATGTACATAGCGAAGAACCCCCTTTGACAGGGGTTGCGTGAGTGTCCGCCTAGTTCTTATAGGATTTGAAGTTTGGTCGTTTTCAGATCGTGAACTAGAGCAAAAACTCTATTTTACAAGGAATATAGGATAATTTTTTGGGGAAAATTGTGTTACTCAACGAAATCAACGTCGAAATTGATGCCACAAGGAACAGATGTAGCCGCTAAACATCCCTACAAAGTTTTCAAAAAAGCTGCTGGAGTTATGGCAGGAACCATACTGTTCTTGAAATCATCCGTATTACGCGTTACTATACTACGTTTTGCGGAATCCATATACTTTCGAAGAATAAAGAACATGTTCGGAAAAGAATGAGCAGCAACGAACCCCTGCACTTTATTCCGCCCGCAAAGCGACAAAATTTCTTCGGCTTCAGCAAAGGACTCCCGCTGCTGAAGAAAGTCCTACAAGACGTTTGTGTCTATAAGGATTTTCATACGTCGTATTTCTCGGACCTGGCAGCTTCAAGATCTTCGTTTACGTTTGCCGTAGGTGGGATGCAACCCTTAAATTTCAGTAAAGCGTTAAAGGCTTCGTTTTTCTTCATTTCAAGCAGAGCCTCCAACGATTCCTGCGAGTGCCCCAAATTAGCGGGGGTTGCAGAATACACGGCACGGGAATCGGCAGCCATGTTCGGGCGGGCGGCAGACACTTCAAAGGGGATTCGCTGTTCACGAACAACGGTTCTTGCAAAGATATTGAAGGCTGTGGTCATGTTCATGCCAAAGTCTTCGCAAAGCTTTTCAAACTTTTCCTTTAATTCCGAATCCATACGGACACTAAATGCAACCTGAGACATACGGCCTCCTTCGTTGTTGATGAACTTCAGCATTCCACATTACAAATATACATCTTTTAGGTTTATTTTACAACCTAGTAGGTGCATTGCGCAAAAAATTTTCTGCATATATTTTTTATGCACATAAGTCAATCCTTTCTGCATAAAAATTCATATATTTTATGCAGAAAAAGGCCACATATATGCATAGATTTGATTATTCCTTCCTGAAAAATGGATTGTTGCCGGCAAACCTCGTCAACACGACGATGTCCATCGCCTCACTAAAGACCATGGAAAGTTTCCGCAAGGATTCCCATCTCGAAATTTTCACGGAGCTGGAATCCATCGCCAAAGTGCAATCCGTCAAGAGTTCCAACGCCATCGAGGGGATTATCACTAGCGACGAGAGAATCGCGCAAATTGTGAACCAAAACAGTTCTCCGCTCAACCACGATGAAGCGGAAATCGCGGGTTATCGCGACGCACTGACACAGATCCATACAGGGCACGATACGATTCCATTTTCGCAAGAAAGCATACTTTCGTTGCACGGGACCCTTCTCGCAAGACTCGGGCAGAACCGCGGTGGCGCCTTCAAGACGGATGACAATGTAATTCTGGAAATGGACAAGAGCGGCAATCGAAAAGTCCGTTTTGAACCGGTTCGTGCCGCAGAGACGAGTAATGCTATGGAACAGTTGGAACTTGCCTATATGGACGCCGCCTCGGACGAATCCATTAACCAGCTTTTATTGATTCCGTGCGTCATGCTGGATTTTCTGTGCATCCATCCGTTTAGAGATGGAAACGGCCGCATGTCGCGCCTGCTATCGCTACTGCTGCTTTACAAAAACGGTTACGACGTCAGCAAGTACATTTCGTACGAGGAACAAATCAGCAATAACAAGGCGTGGTATTACGAGTCCCTAAAAAACTCCTCCGTAAGATGGCACGAGAACAGCAACGATTATTTCCCGTTCATGCAGCATTTTTTAAGCATGCTCTATTTGTGTTACCAGGAACTGGACAAGCGCTTCGCAACTGTAAATTCGAACAAGATAACGAAGAAATCCCGAATCGAAGCAACAGTATTAAACAGCCTCTTACCCATATCGAAATCCGAAATATGCAAGATTCTCCCAGACATAAGCCCGACAACTGTAGAATACGTCCTCGGGAAAATGATGAACAGCGGAATTATCACAACAGTCGGCAAGGGACGAGGAACCAAGTACCTGAGGAAATAGTCTTATCCAAGTTGGTGACTGCGGGCGCAGAAGCCATTTTAATTCCTGGAACAGATTCGACCTTCTTCAAACACAGAGATGCTTTAGTTTACAAAGACGGGCATCCCTTCGAGATTGTTTTCAAATTTGAGAGCCTTGATTGATGAATGGCTTGAAGCTCCAGACCACAATCCAAGACCAACCCATTTTTAACTATATTTTACACATGTTTTGCAATCGAATCCTTGGAACAACCCATCACGGCACCTACAAGAAAGTCGTTGACGTGCCGCTTCTGCGCGAAGAGTTGACATTGCGCTCTGTCCGTTGCATCGCGCGTGACGGTGTCGAAATTGAAATTGAGCTGAACGAAGATTTGCAAGAAGGCGACATTATTGCCGAAACCGAACAGAATGTCTACGCTATAAAAATTTTCGTTCCCAAGAAAAAGGTCGCAGAAATCGAAGAGCCACGCAAATTCAAGAGCTACCTCTAATTTGCACAAAACGGCCACACCGCATTCAAAGAAGCTTACACAAAACGGCCACATCCTATTTTAACGCAGCCTTCGCTTCGAGAGAGTGAAAGTACGGATAAAATTAGGAAAATGCAGCTTTTTATGATTCACCTGCAAAGTTCCGTTTTAATGCAAAAGTAAACCGCTTGCAGGGCGGGGTCCCAGCTCGGAGTTGCGAAGGCCGCACGGGCCCCTCCCTGCACCCTCCCCATCCTTGGCCGACGCTTTATTCTCACAACAACAGCCATTTTTCGTTTTAATTGAATAAACATCTTGCTTATGGCCATTTTATTGCGTTTTATCCATTCATCTTTATTTTTCATCCTGTTTTGCCACGGACTTTATCCAATGAGCCCTTTTTATCCGTACATCCCCCATATTTTATTACTTTATCCACATCATTCATAAAATTAAAGAGGTATTATGTACGGATAAATCGAATAAAAAAAGCCGTTTTATCCGTACTTTAGCCCCAAATGAGCAAAAAAAGTTCATTCCGCCTCATCATTGCATTGAAAGCCCAAAGACTGATAAAAAATGACAAGCCCAAAATTACCCCTTGTCTTGAAAAAATTCCGTTTGTTACATTGACTGCGTGAGCAACTTGAATTTTTCGCAAATTCTGCCGGTTGCATTAGGCATCGGCATCCCGTTTATCGGAACCCTTTTCGGCGCCGCCAGCGTCTTTTTCGCAAAGCGACCGTTGCACGAGAAAGTGCGTCGCGGGATGATGGCTTTTGCCGCAGGAGTGATGGTAGCCGCCGCAGTCTGGAGTCTTTTGGTTCCGTCCGCGAATGCTTCGCAAAATCTTGGGGCGTGGGCATTTGCGCCTCCGCTTGCCGGATTTTGGCTAGGAGTGCTATTTCTGTTTGCGATAGACGGTATTACGCCTCACTTGCATTTGGGTGGAAATATTTCCGAAGGACCCAAAGTTGCATTGAGCAGGTCTATAAAGATTGCGTTAGCAGTCACCATCCACAACATTCCGGAAGGCATGGCGATTGGCGTGGTGTTCGCCGGATGGCTTGCCAACTCAAGTTTCGCCCCCGTATCCTTATCGGCGGCGATTGCCGTATCGCTTGGAATTGCGATTCAGAATCTTCCAGAAGGTGTGATTGTTTCGCTTCCGTTCCGTGCCGAGGGAGCTTCGCGAAAAAAAGCCTTCTTGTTCGGGCTAGTTTCCGCTGTGGCAGAAACACTCGCTGCAGTGGCAACGTTACTGCTTTCGCAACTAGTGATTCCCGCTTTGCCTTGGTTGCTTGCATTTGCTGCAGGAGCCATGATTTATGTCGTGGTCGAGGAACTTTTGCCCGAGGCAAGTGCGGGAGCGCATTTTGACGGAGCCACACTTTTATTCGCTGTCGGATTTTCCATGATGATGACGTTCGACATCTTCTTGTAAAAAATCAAAGTCCCTTTGTCATTTTAACAAAACCATTTGTTTTCAGACCTGAAATTTCACCTTTTTTGAACCTAATTTTTTATTTAGGAGTGATAAACTTTAAAATGGGATGGAAACGATGATGTTCAAAAATTTCAGCAGATACGCGCGCATTTCTCTTGCGGTTTTGGGAGGAATTGCGTCAAATTCTTTCGCTCAGGATGCGCTTTATCCTGACATGTTCTCGCTTTCCGATGTGCAGTTGCTTGGCGGCGTGTTGAAGGAACGCCAGGACTTGAACGTGGAAACGCTTTTGTCTTACGATACGGACCGCCTTCTGGCGCCTTTCTACGAAGAGGCGGGCATGAGGCCGAAGGCGACGAAGTTCCCGAACTGGGCGGGTCTCGATGGCCATGTGCTTGGGCATTATTTGAGTGCCCTTGCAATGCACTATGCCGATAATCCGGATGTGCAGGTGAAGGAGCGCCTGGATTACATCGTTGCAGAGCTCAAGACGATTCAGGACCAGAATTCCAAGGACAACAATTTCAAGGGCTACATCAGCGGCGTGCCGAACGGCAAGCAGATGTGGCTCAAGATGAAGAACGGCGATGCCGGTGCGCAGAACGGCTATTGGGTGCCGTGGTACAACATCCACAAACTTTATGCGGGCCTTCGCGACGCTTACGTTTATGCTGGCGTTGAACAGGCCAAGACGATGTTTTTGGCGCTTTGCGACTGGGGCATCACCATCACGAACGGTTTGAACGATTCCAAGATGGAATCGATGCTCGGCACGGAACATGGCGGCATGCCCGAGGTCTACGCCGACGCCTACGAACTCACCAAGGACACCAAGTACCTGAATGCGGCGAAAAAGTGGTCGCACAAATGGCTGTTGAACGCGATGGCGGCCGGCAACGACAACTTGACGAACGTGCACGCCAATACGCAGGTGCCGAAAGTCGTCGGTTTTGCACGCGTAGCCGAACTGAGTGGCGACCAGACGTACGTGAAGGGCGCCGATTTCTTCTGGCAGCGCGTGGTGCACAACAGGAGCATAGCGATTGGCGGCAACAGCATCTCGGAACATTTCCCGGACCTCAACAACCACAAAAAGTACACCGAGGAACGCGAAGGACCGGAATCCTGCAACACCTACAACATGCTCAAGTTGACGGAACGCCTGTTTGCGATGAAGCATGACGCGGACTATGCGGACTTTTACGAACGCGCACTTTTCAACCATATCCTTTCGACAATCCATCCGGAACACGGCGGCTACGTTTACTTTACGCCGGCACGTCCGCGCCACTATCGCGTGTATTCCAAGGTGAATGCGGGCATGTGGTGCTGCGTGGGTTCTGGCATGGAAAACCCTGCGAAGTACAATCAATTCATTTATACAAAATCTAAGGATTCCCTGTTCGTCAACCTGTTCGCGGCTTCGAACCTCAGCTGGAAAGACAAGAGCCTCTCCATCAAGCAGGAGACGGAATTCCCGAAGGGTGAATCCTCCAAGTTCACCGTGACAGGGAGCGGTTCTTTCGAATTCATGATTCGCCATCCGTACTGGGTCAAGGAAGACGCATTCAAGGTGATTGTGAACGGCGATACCGTAGTTGCAAAGTCCAAGCCTTCGAGCTATGTCTCGGCGGGCAGTAGCTGGAAATCGGGCGACAAGATTGAAGTGCTTTATCCGATGTACACGCATGTGGAAGACTTGCCGGGCGTCTCGGATTACGTGGCGCTTTTGCACGGCCCGATTGTGCTCAGCGCAAAGACGGGGACTGCGAACTTGGCTGGCCTCGTTGCTGATGATGGACGTTGGAGCCACATTGCGTCAGGTGCGCTCGAAGCATTGGATCAGGCACCGATGCTTGCGAGCAAGAAAGAGGATATTCCCTCCAAGTTGGAGCCGGTGAAGGGCGAACCGTTGCATTTCAAGGCGCCTTACCTTTTTGCAGCCCCGAAAGACGCAAGTCTCCTTTTGCAGCCTTTTTACGAGGTGCATGACGCGCGCTATATGATGTACTGGATGGTGCTTACCGACCCGACGATTCTTGACCGGTTGAAAAAGGAGCAGGAAGAGACCATCGCTCTTGATGAAAAGACGGTGGACAAGGTGGCTCCCGGCGAGCAGCAGCCCGAAGTGGACCACAAGATGAAACAGGAAAACACGAGCAGCGGAACGCACGAAGGCGAATTCTACCGCGATGCGGGCAAGTGCAATGCCGGCGACGGCGGATACATCAGCTACGAACTTGAAACCAACAGCGAAGATTCCTTGAGTCTCATGGTACGCTACTGGGGCAACGAAAGCTGCGACCGCACATTCGACATCACAATTGACGATGAAAAACTCGTTACCGAGAACATCACCGGCAAGTGGAAAAAGAACGAGTTCGTGAATGAAACGTACCCGATTCCCGACAAGATGGTGAAGGGCAAGAAGATTGTTCGCGTGACCTTCAAGGCGGGAGCCGGCAACATGGCGGGTGGCATCTACAGCGTGCGTCTTTTGCGCAACAAGCCGAAGCCCGTTGTCGTGGAGCCTCCGACAGATGCGGTTTCGCAGAAGTCCTTTGCGGCAAACGTCGGCTTACGCGCCCGAGCCAACAGCGAAATGCTGCAAATCGAGACTGACACCCCGCTGCAACGCGCGATGACCGTGAAACTCTACTCCATGGACGGACGCCTTGTCAAATCGCAAAGCCTCGCCTCTGGGCAAAAAGACTTCAACGTGCCTATCGCAGATTTAAACAACGGAATTTACGTTGTCCGCATTTTGCAGGACGGAGTCGTGCGCAACAGCACCCTGTTCTCGAAAGCGGTCGGCTTCTAGAGTCCCTCCTTGGCGGCCTTGGAATTTAAATTCTGAAGGCCGTCCCCCATACAAAAAGCGCCACCTCGAAAGGGGTGGCGTTTGTACATTCTGCGGTCCACACTTAACGTAGCCAACGCTTCAAAAGTGTCAAAATACGGATAAACGGAATAAAAATCACAGTTTCATCCGTACTTTAGCCCCCAATTAAATCGGAAATAGCATTTCAAACTTTTATCAACACTTTAATAAAACAGACTCTTAGAAAAAAAACACTCACCAACCCCTACCAAGGTCTATTTTACAATCAACCCCTTTTTTGACACAAAAGTGACATTTTCTTTTGCTATATTGCCATAGCCTCTCGAAAGTGGGGTGCCGTGCGACGGCCTCGTGCGGCTGTGTTAAACCAGGGCATTTATGACCCTAATCCGGAAACGGAATCTACAAGTAGGAATATCAAATGGATTTTTCTGCAATTATCGCTGAAGAACTGAACCTCGAAGTTTGGCGTGTCGCCAAGGCACTTGAACTGATGGACCAGGGCGGTACCATCCCCTTTATCGCTCGTTACCGCAAGGACCAGACGGGCACACTTAATGAAATTGAACTCCGCGACATCAGCCACCGTCGCGACTACCTCCAGGAACTTACCGACCGCAAGGAAACGATTCTCAAGAGCATCGAAGAGCAGGGTAAGCTCACGCCGGAACTGAAAGCGCAGATCGAGGCCTGCAAGGACAAGACTCTCCTCGAAGATATTTACGCCCCGTACAAGCCCAAGAAGCGCACCCGCGCAACGATTGCGAAGGAACTTGGCCTGGAGCCGCTCGCTCGTCTCATGTGGGCCCAGGAAAATACTGGCAACACTGCAGAAGAAATCGCTCGCATCTACCTCTCCGAAGAAAAGGGCCTCGCCGATCCGAAGGCCGCACTCCGCGGTGCCGCCGACATCCTGGCCGAAGAAGTTGCAGACAATACCGAATTCCGCCAGTACCTCCGCAATAAGTTCGAAAAGACTGGCGTCATGATTTCCAAGGTCAAGAAGGATTTCGAAAAGCAGGAAACCAAGTTCAAGGACTACTACGACTTCAGCGAACCGATCGGCAAGATTCCGAGCCACCGTATGCTCGCTCTCCGCCGCGGCGAAAAGGAAAAGGTACTTCGCCTGACTATCGAAGTCCCGAACGAAGAAATGACTGGCTACCTCAAGGCCCAGATTATCAAGGGTGAATCCGTGTGGAAGCCGTACCTCGAAGACATGTGCGAAGACGCCTGGGACCGCCTGCTTGCTCCGAGCATGGAAAGCGAAGTTCGTTTGCTTTTGAAGGATTCTGCCGAAGAGGAAGCCTTCAAGGTGTTCTCGAAGAATCTTCAGGACGTTTTGCTCGCAGCACCCGCCGGCCACAAGGCTGTGCTCGCCCTCGACCCGGGTTTCCGCACGGGCTGCAAGGTCGCCGTCCTCGACGAAAACGGCAAGTTCATGGACCACGGCATCATCAAGCCGCACGAACCGCACAACGACAAGGCTGGTTCCGCGGTTTACCTGATGCAGCTTATCGACAAGTACAAGGTGGACTTGATTGCGATTGGTAACGGTACCGCTAGCCGCGAAACGGACGCTTTCTGTGGCGAAATGGCTCTCAAGTTCAAGGGCAAGGTTCCGCCGCGCGTCATCGTCAGCGAAGCCGGTGCTTCTGTGTATAGCGCAAGCATGATTGCCATCCAGGAATTCCCGAAGGAAGACGTGACGACTCGTGGCGCCATTTCCATCGGCCGTCGTTTGCAGGACCCGCTTGCAGAACTCGTGAAGGTCGATCCGCAGTCCATTGGCGTGGGCCAGTACCAGCACGACGTGAACCAGCGCGAGCTCAAGAAGCGCCTCGACGAAGTCGTGGAATCCTGCGTGAACATGGTGGGTGTCGACGTGAACAGCGCTTCCGCTCCGCTCCTTTCCCATGTGGCTGGCCTCAGCAATACTTTGTCCGAAGCGATTGTCAAGTACCGCGAAGAAAACGGTGCCTACGCTAGCCGCGACGATTTGAAGAAGGTGAAGGGCTTCGGTCCGAAGGCCTTCGAACAGGCCGCAGGCTTCATGCGCATCTCCGGTGCCGAAAACCCGCTCGATGATTCCGCCGTTCACCCGGAAAACTACGCCCTCGTGGAACAGATGGCTGCTAAGGTAGGCGTTCCGGTGAAGGACTTGGTGGGTAACGCCGAAGCTGTCAAGGCAATCAAGCTCGACGAATTCCTCTCCGACGAGGTGGGTAAGGCTACTTTGGAAGATATCGTGAAGGAACTCCAGAAGCCGAGCCGCGACCCGCGTAAGGAATTCCGCTATGCAAAGTTCGATGACCGCATCAAGACCATCAACGACCTCGTTACGGGCAGCTGGATGGAAGGTGTCGTGACGAACGTCGCGAACTTCGGTGCCTTCGTGGATATCGGCGTTCACCAGGACGGCCTCGTTCACATTTCCGAAATCAGCGACAAGTACATCACCGACGCGAAGGAAGCTTTGACCGTAGGTGACGTGGTGAAGGTCCGCGTGGTTGCAGTGGATGCTAACCAGAAGCGCATCAGCCTTTCCATGAAGCAGGAACAGACCGATGGCGTCGCCGGTGCCGGCGTGAGCGGCCCGCGCGGTCAGCGTGTGGGTGGTCCGCGTGGCCAGGGCAACGGATTCCATGGGGGCCGCGACAACCGTGACAACCGCCAGGGCGGTATCCAGGGACATGCGACGATTGCCGACCTCAAGAACAAGATTGCAGGCAAGGAACGTCCGGGCTTTGCTCCGAAGAAGCCGGCTCCTGCCCAGCCTGCCAAGATGAGCGCCCTCCTCAAGAACATGAAGAAGGGCTTCTAAGGTTCGCGCAAGTTTGCTCTTGCATTAACAAAAACAGTTCGCTGAAAAAGGCGGGCTGTTTTTTTGTCGTAGTTTCTACATTGTTCCCAATATATTCAAAATCAAAAGGAATTTAATATGGGTGTTTTTAGGAATGTTGCAAGCGGCGCTGTGTGCCTTGCGGCCTTTGCTATTTTTGGCTGTGATGATTCAACGAGTATTGATGTTGAAGTGAGTGAAAATTCCTCGGCCTCCGTGTCATCTGCGACGGAGAATGTTTCCTCTTCTTCAGCAAAAAATGGGAACACCTCAAAAGTCTTTGCTTCTGATGCTTTTTTCATTTCCGGCCAGGGCGGAAAAATCGGTGTCGTCTATCGAGATTTCCAAGCGAACCATTCGGATTTTGAAAATTTTTCCAACGAAGCGACTAAGAAAATGAAATATGCCGATGGAACTTCTGAATCTATTATAGATCGCATTTATAATTACATAACTCCAACCGGTGCTGCTATGAAAGCGTTTGGATTTGGCGATGAATGGTTTGGGAAATCAACATATCATGAAACATGCGGTAACGAGAATACCTTTCCTCAAGTCGGGGCTCAAATCGGAGTTGATGGCTTGCCTATGCAGGTCAATCCCAGTTTGCCGTCATACTTGCAGCAGGTTTCTGCGGGTCCTGTATTGAAATATGGCGAATGTCAAGGGTATTTTGACTCGGTGATGCGCATAAAACGTGGCTATGCGAATGCCCTTGAAAATGTGTTTGGGTTCAAGTGTCCAAATGGTGAAATAAATTGGTCGAACGAGGCTGTTTATACTCCTGGAATGGTCAATCCGCATTTGCTTTTCACTAGTAGCGCAGACGGTTCTTTTGACATGATTGAAAATGTCGTTATTCAGAAGCAACGAGAGGCTTGCGACAATGAACATTTTGATGAATGGTTTTTTGATGTTCCGAATGTGAACAAGCGTATGAATCAGATTGTGAATGTCGCGAATTGGGATTTGGCGTTGGGACGGGGATATAACGAAGATGGATTTTTTCCGCTAGATAATGTTGATTCGGCAAATTTTAAATGGCTTGGCAAACGAGATTGTGATCCTGCAATACAGCCTGATGGTAAGTGTGAACTCTTTGATCCGCAATCGCTTTCCATTTTCTGTTCTCCTTATAAATATCTGTATATGGATTCTCAAATTGATGCTTTTGGACAAAGTACTTTTGCGCTTTGCTATGACTGGTTGAACAATGGTGGGCCGCGTGCTGTGAATCCATTTGGCGATGGCAATAGTGCCGCTTGGAATGCTGCTGTTGAAGGCAAAACTCTCGGCATGCAGCATTTACGCAATTACCACTTTACAATGATGGGTTATGCGAGCTTCAAGTACAATGCCGCAAATCAAGACCCGGAGTTTTTTGAATTTGCCGTAGATAACGATTTGTGGGTTTTTGTCGATGGCGTATTAGTCGTTGATTTAGGTGGTTCACATATGGTGATGCCTGGCTCAGTGAATATCAAGACACTCGCGGAAAATAATCACGGCTGCCATGCTGGAGAGCCTCTTGCTTCTTATTCCAACTGCGATGGTGCTTCGGACGCAAAGGGTTGGGCTGATGGTTCTGTACATCATCTGCATGTGTACTACGCAAATCGTCAGACCAATGGTTCTGATTTTTATTTCCAAGCCCATTTGAAATAAACATTTTTCAATAAACAGCGACACTAAAACAGGACCATTAGAAAAAAGAAAGCGGCCGAGTCATCAGCCGCATTTTTTTTATTTAGTAGATTACTTTCAATTCTGTTACAATCGGCCAGCTGACGGGAGTATCCTCCAAATCCTTTATGTATTTGCTGTATCTCTCGACTTCCTGTTCCAAGGTCTTTTCGTCATAATTAACCGTGACGCATGCGACAGCGAATGTGCCTTCGCCCGGAGCGGGATAGACGTAACTTGCGCCGTAGTAGCACGAACTCGTTATTCGGTCCTTGACATTGCTTGCTTCTTCTGCGGTCTTGTAGTCTCCGCGGTACAGCTCGATGATTACGGGGATGGAACGGACGCTTTTCATGAGAACTTGCTTCTTCGCCCATTTTCCATCGACGTCGTCGAATGAAATCTGGAAGCCGTTTTCTTCGCTGAATTTTTCCACTTTATAGAGGTCGTTCTTGTAGACGACTTCGGATTCAGATTGGAAACTGTATTCGGCGTCGTTATTTGCGGGAATCGTGGGGTCGCTTGCGTTTGTCTTAGGGAAAGCCTTGGATAAACTATCGAGGAATTGGGCGATTTCGTAGGAGTGTTCTCCACATTCGTCGGTGCATATTTCAGTGCCAGGAGCGCATGTGGAGTAGCATACTCCGAGTACATCTATTTCCAGAGAGTCGCTGGTCTTGGGAATTTCTACCGGTCTTTCTTCTCCACCGTAGTACAAGTCGCTGCGGAACCATCTTCCAAAGCTCACCGGAATTTCGTCGCATCCGTATTGAGAATCCTGTAAGGTGCGGACGACGACCAGCGTTTGCGGGGTCACGATATTGTCGCAATCTTCGATGAAATAGGCCTCGCTGCTATTAGGTTCTGAAATGGATTCGCAGGAAACGTCGCCTGAACGAACCTGCGAAATTTCAATAGTGTCAGGCGTTATTTTTGTCAGCGCGTTAATTGACCTGTATTCAGGAATCTTGTTGTCAACGATGTAGTAGCGGCATCCTTCCTTTACTCCGCGTTTGTTTAGTTTATTTACAACATCCGGGATTTTTGAAAGTGTTTCCATGTCGATTTCGTTCAAACCGGACTGAGTCAGAACATTCAGCTTTTTATAGGCGCTGCTGGAGTAGTAAGCCATGACACCCATATCCATTTTAAAATTTTTTATGTTGTATAAATTCATGTCAGAATAAACGCTGATTAAAGCTGGATACATCATATCTCCGACGAGATTGCTGTATTCATATTCCTCGTTTGCGCAGTTGCCTTCGAAACAGGATGTTTCCAGCACTTTTACCTTGGCCGCAGGCAAAACCGCTTGCGTCTCGGGAGTTGCCACGCCGCTGTTTTCGGAACATGCCAGCAACGAAAAAACCGCCGTCCCCATAAGAATCTTGGTGATTGTTTTCATATTTTCCTCCATTTTTTAGTGTAGCTTCCCCCAACTGGATAGCAAATGCTATTCATCAAGGAAACGGTTTTGTTGTTAAAAACTTTGTTTTAAATCAGAATTTTTATAGGTTTCGTTTTACTTCATTGCAACTTCAACCATTTTCTTGCCGCCATGACGTAAGCTCCCGCGCAATCGCACCCAGGCCGTCATTCTGGAGGGAACCACGCGACCGATATATAGAATTGAAAAATCTTTGATTTGTATCAATTCTTATCCCCTTTGGGGAGGATCCAAAGCTGCGGACAATCTCGTAATTCATCCCGCTTCCGCAAAGCCTCGCCATTTTGCGCAAGCTAGATTCCGAATCAAGTCCAGGATGATGGCGAAGGGAAATTGCAGAAAACCGCTCAAGCCACAAGTCCGCGCATTTCTAGATGCAACCATCCTTCATCATCCATTCACTGTTAATTGCTCAGTCCCCCGAATCAAGCACGGCCGCGACTCTCGCCTTACGCATTTGTGTTAATTGTTAATTGTTAATTGTTCATTGTTCATTGTTAATTGTTAATTGCTCAGTTTCGTCAAGACACTCTTGGATAGATTCCTTCACGAATTGTTCCTTGAACTCTCTCGGATTGTCAATTGAACTTTTGGGAATCAAGCAGGATATAAGCAAGTCGCTGGATGCGCAGTCGTGGCGTTCGCTTTTAAATTTACCGTTTAGAGTCCTGCAATTCTCCGCGAAAGCCGTGGAATCCGCGATGCAATTTTCGACCAAGTCTTCCATGGGATTTTCTTCCAGATAAAGTTTTAATGTATCTCCATCCAAATTCAGAATCTGTGTGGAACTCTTAATGTTGCAAATCGTAAAAGCCTTTTCCAGCGAATCCAGCGCCATGGAAATGACGGAGGTCCGCATTCCTTTTACGAGAGACTCCATTTCCCATTCAAATCCCGAAAGCGAATCGACGATTGACACCTGTGTTATAGAATAACTTGTCATGCCTTCGTGAGAAATGCAGGTGCTTATATCCGCAGAATCCAGGCACGATAGAGAATGAATGCTCGTATCTGGCTCGACATCTTCGATGTAGACAGGGCCGCACATTCCCGGGCCTTTTTCGCAAACGGTAAAGTTCTTTTCGCCGAGAGTGTTGGGGTCGATGACGGTACCGCCTTCGCTGCAAGCGACAAGGAACGTAATGAGCAGTTCCGCTAAGAACAGCAAAAACATTCTAGACAGATTCTTCATTTTTAACCTCCGACTTTTTCGCGGTCAGCGGGAACAACTGCAAATTCAAACGGTAAACTTGGTCGGCGCCTTCGTCTGCGGAAACGACATCGACAATCTGGCGACGGCAATCGCCGAGAATCTGGACAACGCGCTCGTAAGTCGCCTGCGTGAGCCCCATGGTGACGCCCGTGATGTTGCGTTCGTCCTTGCTGAACTGGTCAATGGCCGCCTCTGCAAATCGCGCCATATCCTTGTGCATCGAGCGGATGGCGACAGGCAAAGCCTCGGCGGAACCTTCCAGTGATTTTTCCGCCTGTTCATAAACGTCGTCATCGATTTTTTTCAGGAGCCCCATCTTCACAAGATCGTGGAGAACGTCGCGCACTTCCATGGCGCTGATTTCCTGATGGCACATTCTAGCAAGCGTCAAGGGCTTTGCCCCGGGCATCATCGTAGCCAGTTCACGAAGCACCGGGTATTTCCAGGATTCGTAAAACTTGAACGTCGCCGAATCCAGAACGCGGACTTTGTGCGCCTTCGCGATTTCCTGCATTTCGGCGTAAGCTCTCTTTTTGTCTTCGTCTTTTTTAGCTTGTCCGAAAAGCACCAGTGCGCGGAAATAGACCAGTTCAAAACCGGCCAGCCCCATGGCCGAAGCGACGCGCTCCACTCCAACCTGGCTCAAGCCGCTCTTGCCTTCGCACACCAGCTTCAAGAAAGTGGGCGAAGAAAATCCGGCGAGCTTTGCAAACTCTCGCCACGAAAAGGCAGAAGTTCTTTTACGTTCATCGTAAAAGTCCTGCATAAAGCGGCGAAAGTCCTCGTATTCAATCACGTTCTTCATCATAATCTCAATATACCATTTTAAAATACGGTTGTCAATACGAAATGATACAAATTTTTGATTTTTATTAAAATTTCAACGTATTTCATATTTATTTTTAAATTTCAAGTAATTCATGATACACCCTGTATCATAAAACCGCATAGCAAAATTCACAGTATTTTTTAAGGATGAAAATGGTTCACCTGCAAAATTCCGTGTTTTAAAGCAAAAGTAAACTGCTTGCAGGGCGGGGCCCCAGCTCGGAGTGGGGTAAACCCCAAATCCTAGCCTCTCCAGTATCCAAACAAGTTTGGCTGTTGGCTTCGGTTTACGGATTTGCGCGAGCGCCAACTTAACGGCTCAGCC
>JAZLIJ010000131.1:0-3386 GCA_045617325.1 Fibrobacter sp. | reverse complement strand
AGTCCGTTTCTTGAAGTCGTAGAAGTCCTGCATGTACTGTCTGTAACTTTGATATTCTATAATTGATTTCATCAAAATAGAATCTAGAACAAGACTTGTCTTGCGTCAATAAATTTTATAATACACTAAACGTTTTTTTTTTTGATTTAGTAAAATATCGCATTTCAAAATACATTTTCCGTATTTTATAATACATTTTGTATTATAAAATCACAATACAGTTACTACGTCACATAGTCAAAGTACACCCATAAATTCGATAAACAAAAAAAATTCGAAGACTTAGAATTCAAATAAATTTGCAACTCGCTTTTTTTACTAATCAAGAGCATTTTATAAGACAGCCTAATGAGGAATCCTAGCAAAGTCAGGATCTTTACAGATTATCAAAACAAAACCAATCATTGACAAAAGGGAACCTTTTAAGCATGAAGCAACAAGCACAGCCAAACAAGCCCCATTAACGAATTCATTGGCCCGGATTTTCACCGAGCAAAGCGCCTGTACAACATTTTAATTCAGCAACCACCCCTAGTCATAGCCTAGAAAAAATGTCATGGGGTAGATTTTTCGAAAGGAGTTTCCCTTCCACGAAAATTAATTAAGGGATTTTCTGCAAAGCGGAGACAAACTACAATTCAGGGCGTTGAGTAATGCATCCAAGCAAAGCAAAAACATTTCTCCATGACTCGTTTCTATCACCGTTTACACCTCCAGCACAGCTTCTTATGAGGACTATGATTCCAATCAGGAATATTTCGTTTGGTAAAAGACACCTATTTTTCCGGAAAAGACCTGCGTTTTTCGAAGGATTTCGCGTGGTCGAAATCGGTTGCATGCTTTTTAGAAAATCTTCATTTACATACAAACTTTGTTTAGTTTTTTAAACTTTTCTTTAGCGGCGGACCCTTGTAGTTTAGTGATCAATGAGCCGGGAATTGCTCGGACAGATTGACCTAAACATCAACACTCTTTACGAGGGTACCTATATGACAAACGTAAAAGCAATCAACTTCAACCGCATCACAAACGAAGGCTTCATCGGATTCCACAACAATGTGGCAACGGCTGCCGAAGCGATCAACTTCAAAGACGTTCGCAGCCAGCTGGATGCATACAAGGTTGCCATCCGTAACTTCTCCGACTACACAACCAGCGTTACAGAGGCCGCAGCAAAGAAGAACGCATCTAAGCTGGACTCCAAGCGCACCATCGCATTCCGCAATTTCCGTGGGCTCGTCAAGATCAACAGGAGCTCCCTGGACCCGCAGCGTTCCGCCCTCGCAAAGGAACTTTGGGAATACGTAAAAGTCTACGACAACGCTGGTTCCATCGACCAGAAGAGCCTTACCGGCGTCATCGAATCGGTCATCGCCAACATTCAGAACGTTCTCGAGAAGGAAGGATATGCTGAGCTGATTGGAGGTAGCGACCTCGAGTTCGCATTCAACACACTGAAGGAGACTCAAGGCGAATTCGCCGAAGCGAACCAGGTCCGCGCCGAAGAACGCCGCATCCGCGAAGAAACAAACAACAAGAACCTTCGCAACCAGTGTATCGCAGCATTCCGCCAGCTGATCAACTTCGTGCAGTACAACGGAGCAACCAAGGGCGACGAGGGCTGTGACGATTTCATCGACAAGGTGAACGTATTCATCGCAAATAGCCGTTCCCTCTACAAGGCTCGTGCAAAGGCCCGTGCAAAGGCAAACGAAGACACCCCGCCCACCACCGAGGCTATCGCACTTCCTGTGGAGCCCACGACCGGCGCAGCGAACACCGTAACCACAAACGGCGTTTCGGCCGAAGGGAGGATTAATGCCGCATAGTTCCGAAATAGAATACCGACTGCGCATCTCGCACACAAAGACACCCTGCCGACGCAGGGTGTTTTTTTTGTTTCGTATGCCTCCGAACAAGCAAAACTCCCCTCATGTTCTCTTCGAAGAAAAAAATATGCAAGCCCTTTGACAAGGCCTCTTCAAAATCCTATATTATGGATGAGGATAATGCTATGAAGCAGTTTACTACATCCGAAGCAAAGAAGCTTTTGAAAGACATTCTTGCCGAAAAGAAACAAAGGGCGGAATATTTCAAAGCCAACGGTACTTTGAAGGGCTTTGCTCCCACAAAGTAGTTTTTTGTGATTTATCCAGTAATTGAAGATTGCGACACCTTTTATTTTGAGACCGAAACTCAAAATAAAATTTCTGTTGTATTCAACGATTTGACTTCTCAATTTGAAGCAAACTTTCCAATCTTCTGCGTGGACATCTATCGTGTAGAAAGCGGTTTATTGCCAAATAAACATGTAAACGATATTTCTGGAAGTAATACTAGAGATACCATTGTTTCGATCATTCGAAACTTCCTGGACAAATTCGACAGTGCCTTAGTTGCGTTCATCGACACATCGACCGACAGTAAGGGGCGGGCAAGACATAGGCTTTTTCAGTCCTGGTTCCGTATGTATGGAGAAAATGAATTTTCCATCACCCCAAGAGAAATTTTCTTTAGCGAAACAGAATCCTATTCGTTCTTGATTATCCGCAAGTCTTATGCAAATGCAGACTCTATAATCGAGGCTTTTGACAACTTCATCAAGTTGGCCAATGAGGCTGAAGACTAGAGTTTCGCGTTAGGGATAGTTACCCGTATGGGCGGAGACTCGCGTAGCGAGGCTCCGTTTTAACAGCGTTGCGGGCGGTCCGTAAGGGCCGATCGGAACGCGTTAAAATATAGCCCGACCCACGCAACGCGTGGGGAACGCCCTTATAAGAAGCATTCATGAACATGCAGCTTGCCGTCAAAGATGGCGAAAACGACGAAGCGAGTCAAGCGAAAATATGCTCGCTTATTTTCATTTGACGAGCTAGGAAGTTGCACGCGGAGCGTGCCACTCTACATGATCGAAGTGAACCCCCGCGCCTCCCGCACCGTTCCCTTCGTTTCCAAAACAGTAGCAGTGAGTCAAGCGAGAATGTTTACATTCTCATTTGACGAGCGCACTGTTAGCATGCGAAGCATGCCAGTCCATCGGCGTGCCTCTGGCAAGCTACGCAAGCCGCTGCATGCTGGGCGAAACTCTCGAAGAAATCGGCTTCACCGAAGAAGTCCATGTTCCGTACGTGAGCGTGAAGGAAGCCGTGTTCCCCTTCGTGAAGTTCCCGGGCGTCGACGTGACCCTCTCCCCGGAAATGAAGTCCACCGGCGAAGTCATGAGCCTGGATCGCGATCGCGGCCTCGCCTACCTCAAGAGCCAGCTGGCCTCCGGCAACCGCATCCCGGGCCAGGGCAACATCTTCGTCTCCCTCAAGGACGAGGACAAGGCCCGCGCAGTGCCCCTGATCCGTCAGCTGGTGGAACTGGGCTACGGCCTCTACGCC
>JAZLIJ010000130.1:0-11231 GCA_045617325.1 Fibrobacter sp. | reverse complement strand
AGTAGAAGCGGTTTTCGACGCCGGAGACAGGCACGGCGCACCAGCCTTCGACAACGCCGAGTTCGGTACGCTTCTTGCGAACATCCTTTTCGCGGATGCCGAGAATCTTCGCGATGTACTTGTCGCTGAAGCCGTCCTTCTTAGCCTTGACGAGGAGGTCGTCGGCAGGCATCATGCCCGGAGTCTTGAGCATTTCTTCTTCGAGTTCCACGAGTTCCTTCATCTGTTCAATGAAGTAAGCCTTTTCGAAGGTCACGGCGTTCACTTCCTCGACGGTAGCACCCTTGCGGAGAGCTTCGTACATCTGGAAGTGGCGTTCGCTGGAAGCCGTCTTCATCATTTCGAGGAGTTCTTCCTTCGTCTTCTTGTTGAAGTCCTTGGCAAAGCCAAGACCCGCACGGCCGTTTTCGAGGCCGCGGATAGCCTTCTGCAAGGTTTCCTTGTAAGTCTTGCCGATAGCCATGACTTCGCCCACGGCCTTCATCTGGGTACCGAGGCAATCGTCGATGCCGCGGAACTTTTCGAAAGCCCAGCGAGCGAACTTAAGCACAACATAGTCGCCGCTCGGGGTGTACTTTTCGAGGCTACCGTCGCGCCAGTACGGAATCTGGTCCAAAGTAAGGCCTGCGGCAAGCTTTGCAGAAACAAGAGCAATCGGGAAGCCCGTCGCCTTGGAAGCGAGAGCGGAGGAACGGCTGGTACGCGGGTTGATTTCGATAATCACGATACGACCGCTCTTCGGGTCGTGTGCGAACTGCACGTTCGTACCGCCAATCACGCCGATGGATTCCACAATCTTGAAAGCCTGGCGCTTGAGTTCTTCTTCGAGCTTCTTGTCGATGGTGAGGAACGGGGCTGCGCAGAAGGAGTCACCCGTATGCACGCCCACGGCGTCGATGTTTTCGATGAAGCAGATGGCAATCATCTGGTTCTTGGCATCGCGGACCACTTCGACTTCGAGTTCTTCCCAACCGAGAATGGATTCTTCGATGAGGCACTGGTGAGTCATGGAAAGTTCGAGGCCGTTACCGCAAATGGTGCGGAGTTCTTCGACGTTGTAGCAGAAGCCGCCGCCCGCACCACCCATGGTGTAAGCCGGACGGACCACAACCGGGTAGCCGATTTCAGAAACGATCTTTTCGGCTTCTTCGACCGTGTGGCAAATGCCGGAACGCGGAGTGTCGATGCCGAGCTGTTGCATGGTGGCCTTGAAGATTTCGCGGTCTTCGCCACGTTCGATAGCGTCGAGGTTCACGCCAATCACCTTCACACCGTACTTGTCCAAAACGCCGGCCTTGTTAAGCGCGCAAGCGAGGTTAAGACCAGTCTGGCCGCCCAAGTTCGGGAGCAAAGCCTGCGGACGTTCCTTAGCGATAATCTGTTCGAGGCGAGCCACATTAAGCGGTTCAATATAGGTGGCGTCGGCCATGACCGGGTCGGTCATGATGGTTGCCGGGTTGGAGTTCACAAGAACGATCTTGTAACCCTGTTCACGCAAGGCCTTGCAAGCCTGCGTGCCGGAATAGTCGAATTCGCAAGCCTGGCCAATCACAATCGGGCCAGAGCCAATGATCAAAACCTTATCGATTCCTTCAATCTTCATTTTCTTTTTCTCCGTTTAGTTTTTAAATCCGCATAAAAAAAATGCCGAACCAACAGGTTCGACATCCATAAAATCAAAAAACGAAAAAGCCTTGAGAGCGAGGGAACGGTGTGTTCCGCAGGGTGCCTTTGCTTTGAAAATCTTCAACATCATAGGTTTTTCGCGTCTCAAAGTTCTTGTTGTTTAAACTTGCGCAAATATAGTTTTATTTACAAAAAAAGAAAGGGGATATTATCAGTTTTTATAAGTGAATTTTTGAGCAATGCACCTTCAACATACCTCTTTAAACTGCTTGCAGGGCGGGGCCCCTGCACTCTCCCCATCGTTGCGCGAGCGCCAACTTAATGGCTCAGCCATAACCATGCAAGCATGGTTGCGTCATTCGCCTCGTCAAGTTGTGGCCGACGCTTCCATTTTCTCAACGATCAGCAGCTATCTCTATAACTGGCAAAACATTACGCATTCTCCTTTTTGTTTCTGCTATAAGATTCTTCTTTTTTTCCATTTATCTTTTTCATTGTATTTTTCATATGACACCCTTTTGTATCATATTTCATTTTTAAAGATTTAAAATTTGCAAAAATCGGCTAAATTCATTCAATTTCTTAGCTTTTGTAACATTTTTTCTAGACAAGCCTTTATAGACCTATATTTTTAATAGGGACTTGGAGGTCCACGACTTGAAACAGATAACAGAATACAACGACTATCGGGCCTATATGCGGGACTTTTACAAGGAACGCAAAAGGACATCGGCGTTTACTTGGCGTGAATTTGCGAAATTGGCGGGATTCGTCTCGCCCACCTACCTGAAACCGGTCTGTGACGACAAGACTCGCCTCAGCAAGCCAGGAATTCCGTAGGTTATAAGCGCCATGGGACTCACGAGGTTCGGGAAGACTTACTTCGAGTTGCTCGTCTAGTTCAATCACGCAAAAACCGACAGAGAAAAAAAGCGCTTTTTGCGCAAATGCAGCACGAGGCTAAAATCAACCGAATTCAGATTGTAGAAGCGGACACCTTCCGCTACTACGCCTCGCCCATCAACCCGATTCTGCGCGAACTCGCCCCGCTCATGCCAGGCGCAAGCCCCGGTGAAATTGCCGCCAAGATGGATTACAAGACGTCCGCAGCCGAAGTCCGCGAATCGCTCCGTTTCCTGGAAAAATCCGGAATGCTGCAAAAGAGCGGCGACATTTACGAACAAACTGCAAAAACAGTAAGAGGCTCCAAGGAGGCGATTCCGCTGGCCATCCGCTCGATGAACCGCGAGATGGCGCTTATGGCCGCAGACTCCCTCGAAAAGCACAATTCAGCGGAAAGGAGCATCTCGGGCCTCACCATGGGCTTAAACGAGGAAACCTACGCGTGCATCGCCGAAGAAGTCGAGGCATTCCGCAAAAGAATCATCGCCATCGCAAACGAATGCACCGGCATCAACCAAGTTTACCGCCTAAACCTGCAACTTTTCCCGCTGACAGGCAAAGTTGAAAGCAACGGGAAAGTTTCGGAGAAAAAATGAAAACGCTTAAACATTTACAGGCAGGCCTCCTGACGCTTGCAACAGTACTCGCCCTTTGGGGATGTTCAGACAAAGTAACAGAAGTCACCGAAGACGTGCCCACATTCGCAGACAACAGCTCCTCGAGCGAACAAATTGAATACAGTTCCTCATCCATTTACGACGTTGGCTGCCTTACCTTCGCGTCAAAGAGACTCGCTCCGCAAGAAACGGCGCTCGACAAAATCATCGAAAGCCGCGTCAAAACGCTCAAGGCAAACAGCGTAAACGAAACAGACGCAGTCGATTCCGCCACATTTGAGCTACTGAAAGCGATTGGCCTCGACACGCTCCTCGCAAGCAACACATCCGAACTGCTGAATGCGATTGTTCCCGACCTGATCCTCGCAAGTAACGATTCCATCACTCTGGAAGATGTCAGCGACTACTTCGAGGATTCCATGGACAGTGCGCTCATCGCAAGAATCGGAGAAGACCTCGCAGAGGACGGCACCTTGGAAAGCCTCGACATCTGCAAACCATTCAGTGGCACATCCTATGGTGTTACCTACACTATTGTCCTGACATGCGGCAGGTCCACCCCCAAAAGTTTCATCCCCATCAGGCAGAATATTTGGCGCAAATGCGTAGACATTCCCTACTGCGACAGCTCAAGAATCGGCGAAATACGGTACGCAGGCAACGAGGCAATGCTCATCCCCATCGAGCGATACGAATGCAGAGAATACGGATGGGAGGGATTCACCGATACAACCAAAGTAACCGACGTCCCCTGCGACGAGAACAACAAGCGAATCGCAAATCCGAACCATCCAGGGAGCAGCAGGGAGTTCCTCGTCTGCTTCGAGGGCAAGTGGTACCCGTCCAACGAATGGACGCACGAACTTCCCGCCGAATACTACTTCAATCCCGAGGTGGAATACGGCTCCTTCGAAGATCCGCGCGATGGCCACGTCTACAGGACCGTTGAAGTCAACGGACGCACTTGGATGGCAGAAAACATTCTGTATCAGGATTCCACATTCAATGCAGATGTCGGCTGCATTGACGACAGCTGCAAAATAGGAGGCCGCTTCTACACGGCACCCGACGCAAGCCGCGCCTGCCCCGAAGGATGGGGAATCCCGACGAACGAAGATTTCGAAAGTCTGGGCGCCCCGGACAACGACTTTACGCGCCATTTTTCACAAATCGGCGGAACCGGCTCGATAATAAACATTTCTGGCACAAACGAATCGGGATTGACATTCCTCCCCATCGGCGACAACAGCAGGGAAGCAAGCGAACATTTCTGGGCAGAAGGAGAGAGGACTTTGTTCTGGAGCCGGAAGAAAGAAGACGAGAACTGGAAATACCACGCGGCATTCATTTACCCGACGCATGTCAATTTCGACAGCTCAGAATTGGGAACAAACAGATGGCTCTACTCCGTCCGCTGCATCAAGGACTGACCTTACGCCCCAAAGTTTGCAAGCATTACATACAAGAAAAGGTCCCGAATCCGGGACCTTTTTTGCTTTATGCAAAAAGCAAAGCGCACTACAGAAGCAGCCAAATGTAGACTTTACTCCAAAGGAGGTTCTTCCGGTGTCGGAGCCTGGCAATTGGGCGCCATCGGATCAACAGTGCATTCGTCATCTGTATCACTTTCAGTAGCACTTTCGTTGCATGCGACAAAAGCAGTCATCGCAAAGAACATCAGCAACAAACCGAATAATTTCATTTTCATAGAAAAACTCCTTTGTGATTTGATCCCCTAAATTCACACCGAAAAAGTTTCATTCAAGAAATCCCTACAGACAAGATATAAAAAATTGGACCGTCTCGGAGACAGTCCAATTAAAAAGCGGCAGAAGAACGAATTACTTCTTAGCCGGCTTGTTCTTGGCAGCATCAGCCTTGAGAGCGGTACCAGCCTTGAAGCCGACGGTCTTGGAAGCCTTGATCTTGATCTTTTCGCCGGTGAGCGGGTTGCGGCCTTCACGAGCCTTGCGAGCCTTGACAGTGAAAGTACCGAAACCGATCAACTGGACATTACCGTCCTTCTTGATACCAGCGGCAATGCCATCGAGCACAGCGTCAACAGCGCGGCTTGCAGCAGCCTTAGATTCAATGCCAGCTTCCTTGTTTGCAAGAATCGCTTCAATGAGTTCTTGTTTATTCATTTTCTAACTCCTTAAGTCAGTTTGTTTTGAGTTTTAATGGTAATATTATACTTTTTTTTGAACTTAAGTGAATACCATTAAAAAAAATTTTTCACTCAAATCCCCATAAAATCAAGCCTCGGGGGCAGGTCCGTCCTTTTTATCGGCATAAGCGCGCGACCTACTCTTCAGTTTATCGACATAAACCAGGCAAAGACACGTAAATGGGATGGCAACCAACAACCCGAGGAACCCAAGCAATTTGCCCCAAATTGAAAGCGAAAGAAGGATTCCCACAGGAGGCAAGTCCATCGATTTTCCAACAATCCTCGGAACAAGCACAAAGTCCTGAATCACCTGCACTACAAGGTATATGGCAAGAACAATCAACGCGACTTGCCAAAACGGAAGCGACGTATCGAGTGCATAAATCACAGACAGAAGAAGCGCAAGAGGAATCGTCGTCAACTGCATATAGGGAATCATATTCAAAGCCCCGGAGAAAAGTCCAAACGCAACCCCCATCGGAAGACCCATGATTCCAAATCCGATGGAATAAAGCACTCCGACAATCAAGGCAACCATGGACTGCGCACGGAAATACGAACCCATGAAACGATCCATCTCAAGCCCAAAGGAACTAGCTTCCCTGCGGTATCTCATCGGGACAAGACTCTTGACGCCGCTTCTCAACTTCGGCATATCAAGCATGATAAACACAAGGTACATGAAAATTACGGCAGCACTTGAAATCCACACAAATACGGTCGATGTCTTTGTAAGAAATCCCCATGCACTTGGAAGTACGCGATCGGCAAGCGTCTGCACCGTAGACCACATGTCGAGATCCTGCAAGGTCTCCGCAATGTTGTTCCACGAAATCATGGACTTCACCGACTGCCACAGTTCCGGAGAGACATAAGTCGCTATGCGGTCCGTCCAAGCGGAATCTGTAAAGACTTTCGACAAAAGCGTTCCCAAATAACGCACTTCATGCACAACTTGCGGAATAAAGGCATACATGCTTCCGCCAACGACAACAATTAAACCTAAAAGAACAAGGAGCACAGCGACAATACGGTGCGTCACCTTCTTTTGCACCTTGGTCACCAGCGGATCCAAGATATAAGCCAACAGGAACGCGGCAAAGAATGGGAAAAGCACTGCTTCCAGGTAATTCAACAGCCAGAGGCTAAACGCCACGGCGCCTGCAAACATGATAAAACGCATTACGCGATCGAGAGTCCAACTTCTCATATTTTCTCCTAGGAACTATTTCTTCCTTGCCAATTTTTTCGGTCTGAACAATCTGCAACAGGCAAACGCAAACAGAGCGATTACAGTCACCAATCCAGCGACCATACATTTGACAAACAAATGATTTACACCCCAAAAGCGAATAGACCGAACCTCAAGTTCATCCGGAATACCGCGCAAGACACCATCACCATTCACAACCTCAAACATCACCGCACGATGAAAATATGTAAGGCCATCATCTTCTTCAAGCCCCTGCGCAGAAAGCCACCATTCAGGAACCTTGAAATCATTCAAGGCAAACCTCGTTGTAGCATAGCGTTCCTTTGTACCACCAAGATACGGTGCCGAGGCGACATTCTTTACAAGCACTCTAAAATTTTTGGAATCATCCTTGCGCGTATAGACAGGGTCATTCGTCAAGAGACGCAAAGCGATAGACTTCATCCGCTTTGACGCCACTTTCACTTCTACGGAATCAAACCAAGACAAGTTAAGAAATTCTACGGGGCGATTATCTACCGAGCGCAAATTGAAGGCAAGACCGGCATACGGAAACGCACGCCCCGAACGGACATTCACAGTAGCGACAGCACTCGTATCAGTCCTCGATATTTCACTTGTCGAAAATCCACCGGCATCCTGGTCATTCAGCGAAACAATTTCGAACACGCCTGGAAACATTTCCAGCGAAACATCTTTTTTTTGAAAAAAAACAAAGCACCATGCGGCGAGAAAAGCGGCAAGAAAAACAATTCCAAGAATTAATCGTTTATTCATTATAGTTTATGTTTACTGCTGAAGCCAATCGCAACAATCGTCAAAATGACAAAAAGAATAAGGACCGCGCCAAAAGCCAAGTTACTTACTCCTCTTGCAGAAATTTCGTGAACAGCAATTGTGAAACGACGACCTCTCGCCTGGTTCCACCCCGGAGCAAGCTCCACACGGGCAACAGACTCCAGATGACGACGTTTATAAGTTTTCTTATCCACACCATTGTCATTATACCAGAAATCCGGTGTGTAAAGTTCTTCCATCGGAATGGAAATTCGATTATTACCATTCCTCACGGGAACTTCCTTGAGATGCAAACGGAATGTATCTTTATTTTCGATATCAGTCACATCCGAATCATAGGCCCAAACCTTCACCAACAATTCCTTGGTACCGGAAACTTCCAAATCCAGATACAAGGTATCGACAAGCGTCCAGTTGCGATAGTTTTTTTTATTATAGCGGTCAAAATCCCATACAATTCCACACCACGTAGGTTTCTCTTCATCCATTCCCAGGGCACACTGAAAATGCAGCGCTGAGTCGCTTTTCATGAACGCAACCTTCGAAGAACCTCCTTCAAAGACATCATCAAAAAACTCAACACTAACGCCCTCTTCAAGCGGAAAAACGAACTCTGCAAAATGCCTATCCGGAAGCACCGCATAGACAATTAGCGCAAAGACGGCTACCAACGACAATGTGATGTATAATTTTTTCATTTACTCAAAGAACTTCTTTAAAGTCAAGCTGTATTGGACGGCATCCAGCGGATCTTCCTCGGGCATTTTTTCACCAAAAAGTTTCGTCACCAAGGAATCAATCCAACGTATAAAAAAGAAGTGACTTTTACCCTTGGATGCAAATGTATCTGAGATATCGCCCTTCCCGATAGTCCACTTCAAAAGTTCAACGACACCCGATGGAGGGAAATGGAACATCTTGCAGCAATTCGTCACATAGCCTTCAAAACCATAATGCGGAACTTTGCCCTGCGCAAGCGGTTCCCCGTGATCAATGCAGACGGGCGCCTGGCATTCTGGGTCGGAGACATTCTTCTTGAGCAAATCATCCAGCCAAAGACGACGCGTCTTGTCAGAAAGGCATCCATAAAACGCAAAGGTCTGGTCTTGTGGAAAATAAACAGAATAGCACTTGGGACACATCCGCATACTGAAATGCCGAATTTTTACATCGGCAACATCTGATCCGCAAAAAGAACATTTACTCATGTTAAAGAATATACAAAATAGTGGCTAGTGGTTAGTGGCTGGTGATTAGAAATTAAGGCGGGAAACAGAGAAATTGGATTATTGGGAACGCACCATTTAGGCAAAAATTTTCATAGTTATCATACAGGAAATAGTCTACCTATGCAGATAATTTTTGCTTCTAAAAAAGCGGAATTAGTGAACTGGGAATAATTAACAATGAACAGTGAAAAGTGAACAGTGATTTGCATCTGGAAATGAGCGAGGGAATGAAGGGTGAAAGGTTTTCGTCATTGTCCCCCTCGACCTGATCGAGGGTCTTGCCGTCTGTTTAAGCATTTTGCGATGACGTAGCAGCATTTTTCCGCGCCGAAAGCGCCTCGCTTTCACCTGTTTACCAACCACAGCTTACTTTCATCCGCTTTTTAACGCAGAAATCGGGAACTGGGATCCCACAGCAGCATCCCGAGCGCATCTCGCTTCGGAATAATCCCTGCGGTGCAGCCGCCTAACTTTCATCTTATACTTCATAACTTATAATTAAAAACAGCCTCTTGAGATCGTTTCGTCGCTACGCTCCTCGCGATGACGTAAAGAAAGAGCGCGCAAGACGAGAGATGCAGAAATAAGCTCGCTCATTTCTATATCCGAGTCAAAACAGCGGACGCCAAAGGCGTCAACCACCTCCTACTGTCTACTATATCTTCCACAGAATTAACGCCACATATTACTATATTTCCCGCCATGGCAAAAGTTGTACAGATTACCGCTGATAATTTTGAAACCGAGGTCATCCAAGCCTCCGAAACCCGCGCAGTCGCAGTGCTCTTCTCCTCCGCAGAATATCCGGATTGCGCCCCCTATTCCCAATTGGTCGGCTCCCTCTCCACGAGCATGGACTTCACACTCGGCGTCGTGAGCTGCGACGACCGCGAAAACATGCGCCTCATCCAGGCATTCCGCGTGCAAAGCGTCCCCGAAATCCACGTGGTGGACAAAGGTGAAATCGGCGACGTCATCCAGGGCGTCCTCCCCGAAGCAGACCTCAAGAAGCGTCTTGAAAAGTTCTTCGTCTCCGAAAAAGCGCGCCTGATGAACAGCCTCGAAGAAGCAATTGCCGCAAAGCAGTTCGACGAAGCACTTCCCGTTTTAAACGAAGCGCTTTCCAAGAACCCAAACGACAAAAAATTGCAACTTCTTTGGGCAAAGGCAAGCCTCGGCATGGGCGACACCGAAAAGGCGAAGGAAATCCTCAAGAAGTTCACCGAAGCCGATGACCAGTACAAAGAAGCAAAGTCGCTTCTAGAACTCCTCGACTTCCACGCTGAAGCCGCCAAGAAGGACGTTCAAGGCAAGGAAGCCATCGTCTTCCACGAAGCATGCAAACTCGCTGCCGCAGAACAATTCGAAGAAGCGCTCCAGGCATTCCTCAACCTCTACGTCGAAAGTTCCGACTGGAACAATGGCGCCGCCAAGAATGCAATGCTTACGTTGTTTGGAGTCCTCGGTCCAAAACACGAGCTCACCTGGAAATACCGCGCCAAGCTGAACACGATGATGTTCATTTAGTTAGCCGCAAATTTCAAACATCAAATTATCATAAAAACCAGCAAAAAGCTGGATAGTTCAGAACTGAGCTAGGAAAAAACTGAGTTATGAGTCCTGTATTCTATCAGGCTCATTTTTTTAAGTTGCAACTTTATCCAATGTTGTTCAGCACTTGATGCATTTCCGAAGTTCATGCTAAAAGCGCTCCATATTTCTGAAAACGAACGTTTTATATCATGGCATTTTCGGTGAGAGTGAAGTATAAAACGTTTCCATTTTAATTCCCTGACATAAGCTTTGTCCGGCAATTCCAATACCATCTTCAAGTTAGAAATGTCAAGATATTGGAGCTTATGTTTTCTCCGTTATACATGTCCCGTATGGGAGAGCACTCGTCATGAACTATGTTTATCCACATCAATAGCCCAATCCCTGTTTGACGCCCCCATATTGAAGTTCAGCAAGATTCCGTTGGGGATGGTTCTGCCAATGGTTCCCTGATGTGCTTTTCGCAAAATATTCATCAAACCAAGTTTCTTCATAATTCTGTGGCTTTACAATTAACCACAAAGTCATCCGCCCTCAGTAGCATCAATACAGCAAAACAATGGCAAAAAAGATTAATGTTCAATTGGAAATGAGTCTTGATGAAAGAATCAACAAGCTTATTGATTACGCTTTACCAGCCTACAGCCTCCCCAAAAATAGTGGAAGCCCCAAGTGTCTAAAATGGAGTGATTTTCAACAGCCATCCTGGTATAAAGGAGATGCAAAGATAACAGGCGAGGAAGCAGCCAAGATTATGCAAAGCCTTAATTTTAAAATACAAGGCAAAACAGGAAGCAAGGGAAAATTCAACATCGCCATTGAAAACACTTACTTCTAATGGAATAGTAGCCGGTAGCAGGATCCTGCGAACAGTGAATAGTGAACAATGAATAGAGAACAGTGAACAATTTTTGCATCCGAGGATGCTATCCGCGGACGAGCCCGGCATGATTCCGCACTTTATTTGGATACGGACATAGGGGGGGATTTCCCGGCCCCCCAATATGACAAGGGAAGCCTGTATGGAGACATGGGCAGGCGCAGAATATTTCAAAAAGCTCCCTTGACACGGCCCGGAAGCCGACAGCCCGGAAAAGCGACCCACCGGCGAAGCCGGTGGT
>JAZLIJ010000129.1:0-9209 GCA_045617325.1 Fibrobacter sp. | reverse complement strand
CTTTGCCTTCAAAAGGTTGTGAAGCTTGATTTCGGAAACTTCGAGATTGCCTGGAACGACGACCGTGATGAGCTTGCCTTCGAAGTCGAAGAACACGCACTTGGCGGTGGCTTCGGGCACGACGCCCAAAAGCTTCGTGATTTCTTCGATGCTTTCGCTGTTCGGGGTGGCGACCTTTTCGAGGGCCGCGCTTTCGCTATTTTCGTCGCCCTTGAACGGGACGCGTTCGAACTTCGCGATTTCGCGGTTCGCCTGGTAGCCGCACTTTTTGCAAAGAATCAGGTAGTCTTCGCCGTTCGGAGTGTCGAGCATGAATTCGTGAGCGACTTTACCGCCCATGATGCCGGTATCGCTCTGCACGACGACCGGTTCAATGCCCACGCGACGGTAGATGCGGAGGTAGGCGTCGTATTCTTCCTGGTAATGGCGGTCCAAATCTTCCTGGCTCGTGTGGAAACTGTAGGCGTCCTTCATCAAGAATTCGCGGACGCGGATAAGGCCTCCGCGGGCGCGAGCTTCGTCGCGGTACTTTGTCTTGAACTGGTAGAGCATCACCGGGAGCTGCTTGTAGCTGTTCAGAACGTAGCGCACGAGGTCGGTCATGGCTTCTTCGTGGGTCATGGCCAAAACCATGTTGTGGTTGTTTCTATCCTTGAAGCGGAGGAGTTCTTCGCCGATGGCCTGGTAACGTCCGGATTCGCTCCAGAGGTCTGCCGTCTGCACCACCGGGAGGTCCACTTCGATGCCACCGATCTTGTTCATTTCTTCGCGGATGATGTTCGTAATCTTCTGGATGACGCGGTAACCGATCGGCATCATGGAGTAGATACCGGTGGAAACGGGCTTGATGTAGCCGCCGCGCATGAGGAAGATGTGGCTTGGCATGGTGGCGTCGCTCGGCGTTTCGCGGAGCGTTACGTAGAAATACTTGGAAAGTTTCATTTTTTTATCCTTCGTATGCCTTGAAGGCTTCTCTAAAAATTTTTCGAGCAACTGATTGCTCAAACGATTTTTAGCATTTGCCTTCGCAAGCATCATTTGTTTTGGTGCAAATTTAGTAAATAGCATGCACATGCCGCTTATTTTTTTGCTAATTTTCCGTCCGTTAAACAGTGTATTGCCACTTTGTGTAAAAACAAAAGGATAATCGAATGAAATCTAAATATCTTCTCCTGGGTGCATGCGCTCTTTCGATGGTTGCGTGCGATGCGACAAAGCCGATAAAGCCTGTTGCCGCTATTACTCCAAATTCTACAGATGATCAAAAGTTTGCCTACATGCTTGGTGCTCAGTTCACGGGGCGTAATTTTTCCGGTCTTCCGCGCCAAATCGGTTACGGTATTGACGAAGACGCCGCCGTGCAAGGTTTCAAGGAAACGGTAGCATCTTACAAGGATTCGACCGCACAAATGCAGCTTTCTCGTGATTCTGTTGCGGCTATTAGTCGTCGAATTGTTAGCAACATGCGTGAACGCTATGCAAATTCTCGCCCAGACACGAACGTCACAAAGACACTGAACGACGAACAAATCCGTGTATATGCCGATTCTTTGCTGAAAGCCTTGCCGTTTACCGAAGCTCCTGAAGTAAAGAATGCAGCAGTATCTATTGATGGCAATTCTTCTGAACAGGCAAAATTTTCCTACACCATTGGTGTAGATTTTGCTGACAATTTCAACAGAATCGGCTTGCAGTTCAAGACCGAGTTCGACGTGGACTATTTCCTCCTCGGCCTGCGCGATGCCGCCAAGAAGATCAAGGATACGACGTTAACGCTCGCACTCCCGGAAGATTCTCTCAAGGCTGTCGGAGCCCGTTTCGAAGAAAAGGCCAAGGTCCTGCGTGAAGAAGCTATGAAGAAGCAGCAGGAAGAAGAAGAAAAGCTGAAGCAGGAAGTTGCTGGCCTCCGCGGTGACACGCTTTCTAACGGCATGCCGACGAAGGTCAACTTTGATGTGAAGGTCACCGGCATTTCCACCAAGGCCGAGAACCTCCAGAAGTTCAAGGGCAAGCCGATGCTCATGTTCTACTTCTCCGCCACATGCGGCCATTGCGCCCATGCCGCTCCGCAGATTCGCGACATCGCAAACGATTTCGCAGCCAAGGGACTTACCACAGTCGCTGTCGCAAGCGGTGGCAACAACAAGTCCGGCATCCGCAGATTCATGGATGATGCAAACTTCAACGACAACATCAACGTCGTCTGGGATGAAGCCCGCCAGTTCGGCGAACTCTACAGCGACGGTTACGTCCCCAAGGTCTACCTCGTCAATCCGGACGGCACCTACAAGCTGTACGCCGCCTTCGAAAAGGAAAAGGAAGACTTGAAGAAGGACATTGAAGCGCTCCTCGGTGGCAAGAACGTCGTCTGGGTCATCGAAGACCCGAAGGCCGCTGCTGACTCCGTCAAGGCCGCCGCTCCTGCTCCGGCTGCCAAGGCCGCTCCTGCAAAGGTCTCTAAGCCCGCTGCACCTGCAAAGAAGTAATCTCTGCAAGACAGCGAATATTTGACGCATCCCTCCAAGGGGTGCGTTTTTTGCATATTGCCTGAAGCCGCTCTTTTAGCTAAATTTGCGAAAAAAAATCGGACTTTTGCAAATTATGATTATCGCGGAATATGATGTTGTCGTTGTCGGCGGCGGTCACGCCGGCATAGAAGCCACCCATGCAGCCTGGAAACTTGGCGTAAAAACCGCCATGCTCACGATGGACTTGAAGGCCATCGGTCGCATGAGCTGCAATCCGGCGGTGGGCGGTCTCGCGAAAGGACAGATTGTCCGTGACATCGACGCTCTCGGCGGGCTTATGGGGCTATTGACCGACAAGGCCGGCATCCAGTTCCGCATGCTCAACATGAGCAAGGGACCCGCCGTGTGGGGCCCGCGCGCCCAGTGCGACATGAAGTATTACAGCGAAGTCGCCCGAGAAACGCTGGAAAGCTTGCCAGGGCTTTCGCTCATTCAAGGTGAGCTTGCCGCCTTCGAACGCATGCAGGATGGCCGCCTCGAAATCACGCTTCTGAATGGCGACCGCTACATCACCCGCGCCATCGTCGTCACGAGCGGCACATTCCTCGCCTCGAAAATGTTCACCGGTCTCGATACGAGCGTCGGTGGGCGAGTGGGCGAGCCGAGCTCCGACAAGCTTTCGGAATGTCTTGCCGCTAACGGCATCCGCCTCCGCCGTTTGAAAACAGGCACGCCGAGCCGCCTGGACCCCGATTCCATCGACTTTGACGAATGCGACGTGCAGCACGGCGACGAGAACCCGTGGCCGATGAGCGATCGCCACATCGACGGATGTGTCGCAAACTTCGACAAAGACCACTTCTATGGCGACATGGAGAACCATTTTGTCCGCAACGACTGCGTCTGCTGGATTACGCGCACGAACCTCAAGACGCACGAAATCTTGCGTAGCGGCTTCAAGGACAGCCCCATGTTCAGCGGGCGCATCCACGGCAAGGGCCCGCGCTACTGCCCAAGTATCGAAGACAAGATCAACCGCTTCGGCGACCGCGACGGTCACCAGCTTTTCCTGGAACCGGAACAGGCAGATATCGGCCGCGTGTACATCAACGGCTTCAGTTCGAGTTTGTCCGCCGACATCCAGTTGCAGGCGATTCATACCATTCAGGGGCTTACCCGCGCCCGCGTCTTGCAGATTGGCTACGCCGTGGAATACGATTCAGTCGATGCCACGCAGCTTTACCCTACTTTTGAATGCAAGAACGTTCCCGGTCTCTACTTCGCAGGTCAGGTCTGCGGCACGAGCGGCTACGAGGAAGCGGCTGGCCAGGGACTTATGGCGGGCATCAACGCGGCACTCAAGGTGAAGGGCGAGGAACCGTTCATTTTGGGCCGTTCCGAGAGCTATCTTGGGGTGATGGTTGACGATTTGGTGAACATTCTGCTCGACGAACCGTACCGCATGTTTACAAGCCGCGCCGAATACCGCCTCTTCCTCCGCAGCGACAACGCCGAAGCCCGTCTCAAGGAGAAGGCCCGCAAAATCGGCATGATTGACGACGTCAACTGGGCCGACTGGGAACGCCGCCGCAATTTGATGGATGTAGTGAAGACCCGCCTGAACGAGGAGTCCGCGACCCCCGCCGAGGCAAACTTGATTCTTGAAGCCGGCGGCCAGGCGCTCGCCACCGAACGTACACGCTGGATCAACGTGCTCCGCCGCCCAGGAATCGACCCCGAGACGTTCTTCAAAGTTGCAACGCCAGACGTCTCCATGACTCGCCGCGACCAGTGGCACCTGTACGCCGAGGAACTCTATGCTGGATTCTTCGACCGCCAGGAACGTGAAATTGACGACCAGAAGAAGATGGAGTCGGTGAAACTTTCGCCGGACTTGGACTACATGCAGATTTCCGCCATCAGCATCGAAAGCCGCCAGCGCTTGAACGCTCACAAGCCGCTCACACTCGGCCAGGCCGCTCGCGTCCCCGGAATCCGCCCCGCAGATGTGACGGTGCTTGCGCATTGGCTTGAAAATAGGGAATGATTCGTCTATTTAAGCGGAAAAGCATAATTTTTTATGACTTTTTTGCAAAATTTCGTAATATTTGCTATTTTTGCGCCCGTCAATAAACAATTTTCCAAGAGGTATAAATATGGCAGAAGAAGTCGAAGTCAAATCCACAGAAGAAGTTAAGCCTCAGGAAACAAAATCCCAAGAAAAATCCCAAGCCAAGAAGGCTCCCGCCAAGAAAAAGCGTCCGTTTAACGGAAAGCAGCGTAAGGGCGGTGCACCTGCTGCTAAAAAGCCGGCTGTCTTTAGTGATTCCCTTGCTGATCGTTTCCCAAGCCTTGCTGCAAAGTTGAAGAAGAAGCTGGAAGATGATCTCAAGCAGAAAATCAAGGATGCACAGTCCGACCCGAAGGTCAAGGCTGCTTCCAAGAAGTTTGCTGAAAAGTAATTGCTTTTATCCTTTGTTTGATAAACGTTCCCGGTGCAAATCGGGAACGTTTTTTTTGAGCATAGAACCCATTAGAACCCGTAAATAAATCAACTTGTCCAAGTTTCCTTTTATGGTTGGTTGTTGATTCCTTCTGTGGAAGGGCTTTTCTATCCAGGTGGCGATTTTGCCGAATCGCCTAGTTATAATTACGGAAAAAATTTCGTTTCACACACCTTGTTTGATGTGAATCCTCATTGTTTTTTTTTGATGATTGATGTGAAAAAAATTACTTCTCTTGATTCCTATCATTTTGTTGACGTTTTGTTTCTACAGAGAGAGTTGCTAACTATTCAATAGAAGGCTGCGAAAATCCGAATCTTTTCTGTTCAACAGACTGGACCTATGATCAAGGATATGGCGACAGCCTTTATCATCAATGCGGATTATGGAATTTAATTCCCTTTGAGTTACATGCAAATTAAATGTTATTCATAAAAAGAACCCGCTAGCAGTTTCCTACCGGCGGGTCGATTTTTATATGGACAAATTTTGTCGCTTATTTTTTCTTCTTCTTGCTTTCGTGCCATTCGTCGAACGTAATGGAGCGGTCGAGGACGCCGTTCGGCGTGAGCTCGAGGACGCGGTTCGCAACAGTCTGGGCGAATTCGTGGTCCTGTGTGCAGAAGATGATTGGACCCTGGAAGCTTGTGAGACCGTTGTTCAGGGCGGTAATCGCTTCCAAGTCGAGGTGGGCGGTCGGCTCGTCCAAAAGGAGGCAGTTCGCGTTGGCGAGCATCATCTTGCTTAACATGCAGCGGACCTTTTCGCCACCGCTAAGCACGTTGCAGCACTTGAGGGCTTCTTCGCCGGTGAAGAGCATGCGGCCGAGGAATCCGCGGATGAAAGTTTCGTCCTGTTCCTTGCTGTACTGGCGCAGCCAATCCACGAGGGAGAAGTCGCTCTTGAAGTAGGCGTCGTTGTTCTTCGGGAAGTAGTTGTAAGTGATGGTGTTGCCCCATTTGATGACGCCTTCCGGAGCCTTCGTCTCTTCGGCGATGAGCTGGAAGAATGCTGTCTTCAGGGTGTCGTATTCGCCGACGAGGGCGACCTTGTCGCCGTTGTTCAGGCTGAAGTCGAGGCCCTTGCAGATGATGCCGTCGCCGCCGTCAATTGTTGCGTTCTTGACTTCGAGGACGATTTTGCCCGGTTCGCGATCCATCTTGAAGTTGACCCACGGGAACTTGCGGCTTGAGGCAGGCATTTCTTCGACGGTCATCTTGTCGAGTAGCTTCTTGCGGCTGGTGGCCTGCTTTGCCTTGGCGGCGTTTGATGCGAAGCGGCGGATGAACGCCTTCAATTCTTCAATCTTTTCTTCGGCGCGGCGGGTCTGGTCCTTGCGCTGCTTCTGGGCAAGCTGGCTAGCTGCGTACCAGAATTCGTAGTTACCGCCGTAGATGTTAATCTTGCCGTAGTCGATGTCGCAGGTATGCGTGCAGACTGCATTCAAGAAGTGACGGTCATGGCTCACCACGATGACGATGTTCTCGCAGCGTTCGAGGTAATCTTCGAGCCAGGCGACAGTTTCAAGGTCCAAGTGGTTCGTCGGTTCGTCGAGTAGGAGAATGTCCGGGTTGCCAAAGAGAGCCTGGGCGAGGAGAACGCGGATTTTCTGGCCGCCGTCCAAGTCGCACATCTTGCTCTGGTGGAATTCTTCGGGGATGCCGAGGCCCTTGAGGAGGACGGCAGCGCTGGAGTCAGCTTCATAACCGCCGATTTCGCCGAAGCGCGTCTCGATTTCCATGGCCTGCATGCCCTGTTCCTCGGTCATTTCGGGGAGGGCGTACAGTTCATCACGCTTCTTGCCGAGTTCAAAAAGTTCGGGGAAGCCCATCATCACGGTTTCGAGAACCGTGTTCTGTTCGTAGGCGAAGTGGTCCTGCTTGAGGACGGCGATGCGTTCGCCCGGATCCTTCGTGACTTCGCCTGTATTCGGCTCGAGTTCGCCGGAGAGAATCTTGAGGAATGTGGATTTGCCGGCACCATTTGCGCCGATGACACCGTAGCAGTTACCCTTCTTGAAAGAAAGGTTCACTTCCTTGAACAGGACACGGCTACCATATTGAAGACTGACATTTGAAACGTTAAGCATGGCGCCAAATTTAGAAAAATTTTATAGAACAATAAAGGACACAAAACATTTTACTATTGCAAATACAATACCAACAACACAAGCAAAAAAAAGAACAGGGTCCTTTTTTAAATTTATTTCTAATCCACGGCAATTTATTTTTTTTGTTATTAAAGTTCTTACTAACACAAATACACCGATAAGAAAAGCAAGAAACCACATTAACAATATCTCCTAAACTACTATTCAAGATAATCTTCTGGATGCTTCATCATATCATCAAGTTTATTATTAAGCATTTCATCAATCACATTTGAAGCCGGTTTTTTCAAAACATCTTTAACTGTATTTTGGAGAATTTTACCATCCATATTTTTTGCCTCAGGAATACGGGATAAACCAAAATTAACAATAAACTCCCCCGGGGTTTCCGATTCAACAAGATCCCTGATTAGCAAACCAGTTGCAATCACTTTTGAAGCAGGCTCTGGAGCAAACACAACAGCCACCTGAAGAGCAAAAGAACCAACAACTGGTGCAGCCTCTTTGGCCGTTTCAGCTAATGCTGCAGGAGTTTATTTCACGGCTTCAACAGTATTGTATTCCAAATCGTGGAAATATTGGCCCTCCGGCATGTTCACGACGACCTTGGCGTTGTTCATGGCTCCGCCGAAGTAGCTTTCGCGCACCTCGGTGCCGATGCCGGTGTAGTGCGTTACGTTGTCAACATACCAATCGCCATCGGCGGCAGTTTTCATCATGCGAGTCTTCGAGATGCGGCGACCGGAACCGTCGTAGGCCATCATGAGTTTGTAGGCTTTTTTTACATCGTTCACGTCATGTACAAATTCTACCGGCATACCTCTCCAATCATAGAAATTTTCAGGGACTTGGATTTGTTGAAGATACGGAACAATCGCTTTAAACTACATAACCATTTTTACAATAATCGCTATTAAGTAATTACTCATTATCAAATACGGCCAATTTTCATCTTTTGTAAACTTAATGGCATTTGTATGCCAACAAATAAGCCAAGCGATGGTAAATACAATAACCCCAGAACCATGCGCAAATGCAGATTGTCCATGAAATTCAAAAAATTGACCGACAACATTTCTATGAAATATTGTCCGAAATCCATCAAATAGCTCTATTGATATAGACAATGCCGTAGCAATCTTATGAATCACAAAATAATCCTTTAATTTTATAATATATTTTCAAAAAAAATCATAGTCTCATTTGAAAAACATCAAACAGAGAATCTTCCTATAAGATAAATATTCAATGTTCACCTTCTTTGCAGTCCACACTTGTTTTTTCAATTTATAATCTACTCAGATTATTATTTCAAAGATTCTCCTATGCAATCATTCATATACTGATTAAAAGAGTTACCCATTTCATTCACGCCTTGATTAAATGCATCTCCCATTTCATCCATTCCCTGATTAATAGAATTTACACCTTGATTAAAGGCGTCTTCAACTTCGTTCAAAGCACCTTTAAAATCAGGAGGATTATCAAAAGCATCCTGAGTAATGGTCTTGGTAAAATTAAAAGTCGTCGTTGCAGGATCAGACAACGCATTTCCCAAAAAACCGACAACATCATCAAATCCTTTTTCAAGACGTTTATTCATACGACTAGCCGTTTCGCTCGCAAAACCCGCTGCTACAGCATACTTTAAATTAGCGGGGAGTTGTGCTTTTGAAGCAATATCAGTAGCCTTCATGGCTATTGAAGGAAGTGTAACCGTAGCCATTTTAGTAACTGTTCGAATAGCAATATTACGAACCAAGACAAAGCTAACGGCAACAACCAGAGGAACCGCGTTCCCATCTGGATCAATTACATTCACGGGATTCACGCCATTCCCCGCATACAGATACGGGCTATCAAACTGTCTAGCAGCATCCACTGAAATCCACATTCCGAGCATGGGGTCGAGATATCTTGCGCCGAAGTAGTTGAGTTCGGTCTCGTCGTCCTTTACGTTGCGCTTCGCGCCAAGGCTCTGCGGCACGGCAATGGCCATGCGAGCATGTCCGCTGCACTCGCCTTGTAAGCCTTTTCCGGTAAAGTTCTCGGTCACCTTGTCGGTGGGTTCAGAGAGCGTCACGTAGCCTTTTTTTGAACAAACCCTAAACTCAAGCCAAAACATAG
>JAZLIJ010000128.1:0-8878 GCA_045617325.1 Fibrobacter sp. | reverse complement strand
GAATCTATTTTGAACATTCCTAATGCAGCGTTAAATCTGCGGCGGATACACGCTAAAAAGCCCCGCATTTGCATGCAGGGCCTAGATAGCCAAAAGCAGTTTGGCTGAACTTCAGCTACTTTCCCTGAGCGGCGAGCTGCGTCTCGAGCGCCTTGATGCGAGCTTCAAGCGCAGATTTGTCGGCCTCAAGCGCGGCATTATCGGCCTCAAGTGCGGACAACTCGGCTTCGTGCTTCTTGCGTTCCTCGGCGAGGACCTCCTCGCTGTATTTCTTGAGGAAGTCGGGGTTGTGCTGGAGGAAATAGGCGCGTTCTACGTTCTTGTCCCATTCGGTGTGCATTTCGTCGAGGTACTCCTTCAGTTCTTCGCCTTTCAAATTAGAAATTTGGGCGACCGAAGTCAAGTGGCGGAACTTATCCGCGTCAAGCGCCGGAGGGAGCCTCTTGAGGCTACTCAGGTACCTGAAAGCGAACAGCCACTTACGGGCATTGTCTGCGTCGGGCGGAAGCGTCTTATCGACCTTCGACAATTCGACAATCGTAAAATTGTAGCTGTCCATCAGCAGCTCGTTCGTTTCCTGATCGCGGATGGCGCCGCGATGTACCTTGCGCTCGTCGTCAAAAACGCGGCCGCGCGCAATTGCCAAGATATAAGTCGGCTTCACGTCGTATTCCCACTCCGAGCCGGGAACGCCCTGCGACACGACCATCTGCCCCGCGTAAAAGGCGAGACGCCTCAGAAAGTTCGTAAAAGGACGCACCTGCACCTCGATTTCGACGAAGTTCCCCGCATTGTCCGTGCAGTGCAAATCAAAAACAGTCGTCTTCGACTCCCTGCTGCCGGTCGCGTTCTGTTCGGAGCCGCGGCGGAACACATCCTTGATGACATAAGGCAGCTGCGGGCCGAGCAGGTCGTTCAGCAGGTTAATGAGATTGATCTTGGACTCTGGCTTGTCCGGGTCGAAGGCCTTCTTGAACGCAAGGTCGCTCGTGAGGCTCGTGAACGGGCTCGTCTCCCCAGGTCCGACGAAGTACTCCTCCATGGAGTCTTCGGTATTTTTCTTGATATTTTCCATTTTTGCATTCCGCTGCGTGCGGATAGACGAGGCGCGGAACGTCCACGCCTATATATATACACGCAGAAGCGGGAAAAAAGTATAAAATCGAGTGTTTTTGAGATTGTCGCGTTAAATCTGTGAATGAAGTAAACAGTGGCTAGTGGCTAGTGGTTGGTAAACAGGAGAAAGTTTGTCGCTTCGCGCGGTTTATTCTGAAACGAGATGCATTAGGGATGCTCAAGTGGGGTCCCGGGTCGGGGGCCGGGATGACGGAGCCCTAAAGGGAATGAGTGCGGGATGACATTTCCCTAAAGGGGATGGTCGAGTGATGACGGGAACCCAAAGCCCAGCCCCACATTCAACGTCGCTTGTTTTATATCCGCGCATTTTTGTTTTATAAAATTAGAATTTTTACAAAATAATCACACTTTTCTGCATTTTCGTCAAATTTAAGCATTTTTTGTTTTATACAGCATTGCATTTTCAATTTTTCGTTTGTATATTTTGAGTATGCTTAAATCAGTCATCGAATACCAAGACTACCGCCAGTACATACTGGACTACTACACCGAGCGAAAGCGCTGCTCCGCTTTTACTTGGAGAGAGTTCGCCAAGTTGGCCGGATTCGCGTCAGGCTCCTACCTCAAGCTTGTCTCGGACGGCAAAACGCGTCTTGTGGAAGAGGGCGCCAAAAAGACGGCCATCGCCATGGGGCTATTGGACTTCGAATACAGCTACTTCATTTTGCTGGTGCAATACGAGAATGCAAAGAACGACCAGCAGAAAAAGAAGTTCTACGAGGAACTCAAGGAGCTCACCGCAGCACACAAAATCAAGCTACTGGGCAGCGACTCCTACGCTTATTACGAATCCTGGGTTCACTCCGTCGTCCGCGAACTCGCGCCTGCGATGCCTGGAGCAAAGCCATTGGAAATTGCCAAGGCTTGCCGCATCCCGGTCACCGCAGCGGAAGTGAGCGACAGCCTGCGCTTTCTCGTGAAGAACAGCTTTTTGACCATCGACGCAAACGGCAACTACCATCAAAACGACAAGTCTCTTACGACGGGTCGCCTGGATTACGTTTCCGTGGCGGTGCATTCGCTGATCCGTCAAATGGGCGAATTCGCCTTGAAAGCGTTCGACGACCTTCCCATTTCAGAAAGGCACTTCAGCGGCCTCACTATGGGCGTCACCGAGAAAAGCTACAAGCAGGTCATCGAGGAACTGACGGAATGCCGCAAAAAAATTATCGCCATCGTCTCCGCCGAAGACGAAACTGAAAAAGTCTGTAGGCTCAACATGCAACTTTTTCCACTGACAAAAAACGTCAAGAATAATCAATAAAGGGAGGGTTATCATGAACAATAAATTTTATCCAAAGTTTTTGAGTTGCATGGCGTTTATCGCTGGAATTTGCGCCTGCGGCAACACCAACACAGCTGGAGGCGTCAGCGAAGAAACCGAAGGCATTGTCGCCATCAACGACAAGACCATCGAAGGTGTTTCGCAGAAGGGGCCTTTCGTCACGGGTTCCAACGTCGTCTTAAAGGAAACTTCCAAGGACGGAAGCCTCACCCCTACAGGCAAGGAATTCTACGCCACCACCAGAAGCGACAAGGGCGACTTCAGAATCGAGGGAATAAACCTCGAAAGTCAATACGCATTGTTCACTGTAAGCGGCTACTATATGAGGGAATACAGCCGGAAAAATTCCGACTTCACCATCAAACTCAACGCAGTTTCCGACATCGAAAAACGTGAAACCGTAAACATCAACTTGCTCACCCATTTTGAATATCAACGCATTTTGAACCTTGTAAAATCCGGGATTTCCTTTGCCGAGGCCAAGAAACAAGCCTCTGCAGAGGTTCTTGCAGCACTTGGATTCCAGAATATAAATCAGAATCCAGAAGAAATCGACATTACATCAGATAGTGAAAACAGCAAAACGCTTTATGCAATCAGCGCCTTAATCGACAACAACCTTGATTTAGATTACAGAGCGGCAAACGAATTCAATGATGTCCAAGTCTTAGTAGACAACATTGCCAAAGACATCGCTGACGACGGAATCTTGGCGGACAGCATCAGGAATAAAATTTTAAGCAACGCCGCAAAAATAGGAATAAGCATGTTCACCAACGCACCAAACGATATCGACGAAAGCATCACAAACATTCTCCATGGCGACATTGACAACTGCCTTTTCTGCATAGAGTTCACTCTTCAAAAGACAGCACAAATCGTCACGAACTACGCAGGACTCGGTTCTTGCAGCGTCGCCGAAGCAGGGACTTTTGCAAAGCTGAACAATCCTATCGAAGTTCCCATCACCTCAGATATTTCCAACATGAACGAGTATTTTGTCGACACTGCAACTTTTGATTACGCTTTCTGCACCGGTTACAATTGGAATCTTATCACCCAAAAACAATACGAAGCGGCAACAGGCGACATTCCGCACAAAACAGGCACTATGACAGATCCGAAAAGTGGAAAAACATATCGCACCACCAGTTTCACCTACAACGAACATCAATACGAATGGATGGCCGAAAACCTTGGAGAAACTCATACCTTGGAAGAAGCTCAAGAAATATGCCCGGAAGGCTGGCGCTTGCCAACTTCACAAGATTGGAAAGATCTCATCAGCTACGTAGGTACAATCAACGCTCTCATAAGCAAGGATTGGAATCCAGGGGAATCCAAGGCATACCACACCTACCGAAAGTATCTGTTCCGCGACAACATCGATTTCAATGGAGCGCCCTCTATTTCCGATGATTTTCATGTTTTTTACCTTTCAAGCACAGATGCTCAAGAGCAGGCGAATGCATACGCCATGGAAGAATTTCCAGATTACAGTCCAATTGAAGGAGACGATTTCTTCGCAATAGGATTCTCAATTGGCTACCAAAGAAGTTCAATATATTACAATAAAGTAGACGGCTATGTACGCTGCGTCAAGAACTAGCGAGGGCAATATGATGAAGAATATTTTTTTAACAGGCTTTCTTGCCGGAGCAGCGCTATTCTACAGCGCATGCGACAACGCGTCATCGGCAAATCCAGAAGCAACAATCATCGAAGGAAATGTTTCTGGTTATTCCCAAAAGGGACCCTTTGCGAAAGGGGCAAAGGTAACTTTGTACGAAATAGACGATGTCATGCACCAAACCGGAACATACTTTTCTACGACAATAGACAACGATTCCGGCAAATACAATATAAACAACATTTCAATGACAAAGCCCTACGCATGGATGGTTGTCGAAGGTGAATTTTCAGATGAATTCACCGGCAAAAAATCCAGCAACCCCTTAACATTGAACGGTCTTGTTGATTTAAGAGAAGGAATGCAAGTCAACATCAATGTTTTAAGTCATCTTGCATATTACAGAATCATCCATTTGGTAAACGAAGGAAAGAGCATAACAGAAGCAAAAGCACAAGCAGAAGCGGAAATACTCAAGGCGTTCGGCTTCGAATCCGACAAGCAAGCATTCAACCAGATGAACATCCTCTCCAATGGCGAAGGCGACGCAAAGCTCCTGGCCGTGACACTCGCTATACTCGGAATGGGTCACAGCTATAATCCATACGAGGATTCTATAAAGACAACAATGTCCAGCGCGATAGAGACCCTTGCAAAAATTGCGTACGACATTGAAACCGATGGAACTTGGGACGACACAACACTAATCAATTCCATGAGAGAATCTACAGCTTATTTCGGATTCCATCTAATATATTCCGATGTTGAAAGAAACATGAAGGCCATGGGTGCCAAAGAAATTCCAAACTTTGAAAAATTCCTGAAGAAATTTACAATACAGGACACATTATGGGGTTCCTGCCATGACGAAGATATCGTCAAAAAACATAAAGGAGACTTCAACAAAATCATCTGTCATCATTCAAAATGGCTCATATACGAAGGTCTCAGAGAAGAAGGCGACGCCCCAATTGACACCGCAGGAAAATACAAAACATTCGTTGATTCCCGAGACGGCACCTCATATAAAATTCTCACGTTCGCCCTGGAGAATGGAGATTCCGTCACTTGGATGGCCGACCTCTTGAAATTCAAGTCTCCTATTACCTATTCCGATGACGAAGAGAGATTATCCGAATACGCAAGGGAATACCAGATTCAACAGATTTATAACAATGACAAAGCACCTCTTGATTCCTTAAAAAAACTCGCCCTGGAATCGGAGAAATTTCAGGGAATCTGTCCAGACGGCTGGAGACTACCCAAAAAATCTGATTGGGATGAAATGCACAAAGTCATTAGGAACAATGTTCAAATTGGAGAGCTCCTCATTTATCCGCAATTCAAAGTTTACAGGAATTCCTATACGCCATTTTTCATGGTTCAATTCAGCATTGAGCCGCAGACAAACTCTCCCACCAGCGGCGATTCCCCCATTGAAGGCTATACAAGTTCCGATCCATCAACGGTTCGCTGCGTCAAGGACTAAGTCATATTCGGTTGTCAAGCGCGGGAGCTTGCTCACGCATTTGACGACCGCAAGGTCATGCGCTTCGCGCAACGACGTTTTGAGGGGAGCACTTTGGATCCTCCCCAAAGGGGATAAGAATTGATTCAAATCAAAGATATGACTTTTTTAGTAGGAAGTAGACAGTAGGCAGTAAACAGGAGTAAGTGTGGCGCTTCGCGCGGGCTGGCTTGAGTTATGAATTATGAGTTATAAGTTATGAGATGAAAGTGAGGCGGCTTCGCCGCAGTTTTAGTCGGAAACGAGATGCGAAAGGGATGCATCGGTGAGATCCCGGCTCGGGGGCCAGGATGACGGTCGTTTAGTAGATGGTAAACAGTAGGCTGTACGCAGTAGGATAGTCTTGCGCATTTCTAGATGCATACTCTATCGTCTTTCATGCCTTCTGCATAGGATGCTTGTCGCTCGGAAGTGCGCAAACGAATTTGCGCGTTTCTCTCGCCTGGTCGCATCTCGTCTAAAGGCCGAAGGCCGTTCTTTCATCTAAATTAGGGGCTAGTTTGAAGTGAGGCGCTTCGCGCGAGAATTTTCCGAAACGAGATGCGTTAGCGATGCACAAACAAATCTTTTCGTCACCAGGCTCCCTGTCCACCGGCAGGCGGACCTATCGGCCGACAGGCAGGCTCGCGATGACGTACCCCTAGGGGGATGTGCACGGAATCACGTTGCCAGAATTAGACGAAAACCGCTCAAGCCCCAAACCCGCGCATTTCCTGCAGCTCACCCCTGCACCTTTCATTTCCCAGCGCATTTCTAGTCGCTAAATTTTTTTATTGTTCATCGAACATTTTTGTATATTTAGATTACGATGAAAAAAACAAGGCGAAATTCCTCGTTGGTATTTGCAAGTTTCATGCTTGCAATTCTTGCGCTATCCGCCTTAATCAACGCAAATTCGCTTTCCTACAGTTTCGACGTTTCGCTTGATTCGGCAACAGAACTTACCGCCGAATCCGAAGACGTTTTCCGCGACCAATCCGTCAGTTTCCTCGACAGAGAATCCTCTGCAAATGCGGTCTTGACATCGCGCAGACCCTACCAGCAGATGCAATTCCGCCCTCAGCGCGGGGCAGCCACTCACGGATTTCTAGGACGCGACGTCATCTCTTTTGAACGCGCAGCGAGCCACGTTCTTCACATTTCGCTCGCAAGTCTCAACAAATTTTCAGGGTATCCTTCCGCAAATGCATTCCGCTCCGCAAAGGAATACTACGTCTACACCCTGAAGCGAATTCTCTGTTAATCGTTTTTCTCTAGACAAGCATAACCAAAATCACTTTGGTTAACACAACTCATCCGCGCAACAAAAACGCCACGGGTTTTTACTCGCTTTTGCCGAAAACACCAGCCAAACAAGAAAAATTTCAAATTTAGCTGGTGTCAAAACGCAAAAACTGATGTACAAACGTTCGAAATTGAGCAGAATACCAGCCAAACCGAGAAAAAACAGTTTTTAGCTGGTGTCTCGCCACCATTTTCGTACCGCATTTTGCAAAACCGCGCGAAAAAACACCAGCCAAAAGCAGCAAAATCAAAATTTAGCTGGTGTTCTCCGTGAAAAAACGCGAAATGCAACAAAAACTAAATGGAAAAACACAAGCCAAATTGCAAAAAAAATCCATTTGGCTGGTGTTTTCTCCCAAAACAAAAATTTCAAAAAAAAGAGAAAAACAAAATGGAAAATATCGCAAAAATGGAGATGGCCAAGGACCTCTTCAAACAAAACTGCATCAAAGTCGAAAAGACATTTCTTGGACTCAAGACCAAAGTCACCTACATTCCGACGAACTCGCCGGTCGTTGGCCTTTGCCTGGAATTCGACGCAGCCAACGGTCAGAAGGTGATGGACCTTCTCTCCGCAACGCCAAGCGAATTCGAGAAGATTCTCAAGAAAGAAGGCAAGCCCACAACAGCGGACAACGGCAACACGCGCCTTTACATTTGCTTTTCGAAGGACCACAAGTTCGCCGCATTGCAGCTGTTCAGGTACTCGAATTTCGAATACCATGCTGTAGGCGACATCCGCTTCATTGAGGGCGACATGGCCGAAATGGAAATCGGCACCTTCGTGAACTAAAATACTCATCGGAAGTTGCTACATCAAGGATAGCCATAGTGGGCTGCCCGGGCGTTTTTTCGTCTTGGGCAGCCTTTTGCGTCTATAGCCACATCTAGCCCCGCAAACGTTTTTTTACTAAATTTTCGTGCATGAAATCAGTACCTATAACGCTCCTTACCGGTTACCTCGGAGCCGGCAAGACGACTCTCCTCAACTACGTTCTTAACAACCAGCAGGGCTACCATGTAGCCGTCATCGTCAACGACATTGGCGAAGTCAACATTGACCAGACGCTCATCGAAAAGGGCGGAAACATCACCAAGGAAGACTCCGGAAAAGTCGTTCCGCTTTCCAACGGCTGCATCTGCTGCTCCCTCAAGACGGACTTGCTCGAACAAATCGCCGAACTTCTCGAAATGGGCAAGTTCGACTACATCCTCATCGAAGCAAGCGGCATCTGCGAACCGATTCCCATAGCGCAGACCATCTGCATGGCCGGGAGCCAGCTCCAGGGCCGCAACGGCGAGCGCCTCGCCTGCCACCTCGACAACATTGTCGCAGTCGTCGACGTTTTGCGCCTTGCCGACGAATTTGCAGGCGGTGAAAAACTCCTCGACAAGAATCTCGAAGAAGAAGATATCGCGAACCTGCTCATCCAGCAGATCGAATTCTGCAACACGATTATCATGAACAAGGTGGACGGCCTCACACCCAAGGAACTGGACCACGTGAAGGCAGTTGTAAAGGCGTTGCAGCCGACCGCCAAGATGATCGAGACGAATTTCGGCAAGGTCGAAATGAAGGACATCCTCGATACAAAGCAGTTCGATTTTGACAAGGTCGCTGAATCCAGCACCTGGGCAATCAAGCTGAACGAAGAAGGGCACGACAACGACGATGATGATGACGACGAACACGAACATCATCACCATCATGGCGATGACGACCACGACGAGCATGAGCACCATCACCATCACGACGACGATGATGACGATCATGACCTTGAGCACGAAGACCACAGCCACTGCGACCACGAGCACGGTGTATGCCACTGCGGCCACCACCATGACAAGGACCATCCGCATGGCGACGAATACGGCATCAGCACGTTCGTCTTCGAAGACCATCCTCCGTTGAACCGCGAAAAGTTCGAGGCGTTCCTCGACGACTATCCGAACAGCATCATCCGCACCAAGGGTCTCCTCTGGTTCAGCGACGAACGCAGCGAAAGCTACCTGT
>JAZLIJ010000127.1:0-33225 GCA_045617325.1 Fibrobacter sp. | reverse complement strand
TTTTAGCTTGTCCGCCGGAAAGGAGAAAAGATGAATAAGAGCCAGTTCTGGGCCATGGCCCGCGACCTCAAGGAACATCCTGAGAATCTTCCCAAATACCGCGAAATTTACAGGAATGTCTACCCATTCAGCGACGGCATCTTCAAAATGCTGATGGCGAACGAGGGCAAGCCCGAACGCACCATCAAGTTCCTGAACGCGATGCTCGGCCTCACGGGGAAAAATGCGATAACAGAATTCACCTTGGGTGTGCAGGAACAGCCGGGCATTCTCGACAACAAGACCGCGTTTTTGACATTTACGGCTATAACCAGGCGAAGGAACCTGTGCTCATCGAGGTGCAGCAGAATTACAACGAACTTTTTGCGGATCGTCTGCTTTATTACACGGCGCGCATCGTGAATAACCAGGTGAAAAAGTCGCAGAGTTACGATCTGCCTCACATCTATGTTCTTTCGCTACTTGTGGATGACCAGTTCTCGCTTGAACCCGATACGTATTTTCATGAGTACCAGTTCATGCGAAACCGCAAATACGCATTCAAGAAACTCGATGTATATCTTGTAGAGATGACGAAATTTTTCCGAATGGAAGACCGTCTGATAGAAGAAAATCGCTACGATTCGCAAGAAATGTCCCCGCGGGCGGAAATGCTGCGCCTTTTTCGCGATGTTTTAGAGGACAAAACCATCGACGAAGAAAAAGCGAAGAGACTTCTTGACAAAGACTTTGCAAAAGATGTAAATTTTAAAAGGTACACCGATGAACTCTTGCTTTTGGAGGTAGACAATATGACAGACATGCTTTACGAAAAGCAGGGCTCCTACCTGCAAGGGAAAAGGGAAGGCCGGGAAGAAGGTGTCTCCGAAACGAAACTGGAAGATATTCTTGGAATGTATAAAGAAGGCCTTTCGGCAGAAACTATAGCTAGGATTGTTAAATATCCAGTTGATAAAGTCTGTAGCATTATAAACGCGGCTGTTTCTTCTGAAAAATAATTGCACGGAGTTTCAGGAGAGGTAGATAATATGACAGATATGCTTTACGAGTAGTCTGCCAGCGAGTGTTGCAGCGGCAAATTTATTTGCCGATATTACCGAGCGCAGCGACTGACGCGAAGCGTCAAAAGCAGGGCTCCTACCTGCAAGGTGTTAGGGAAACGAAACAGGAAGACATTTTGGGAATGCATCAGGAAGGACTTTCCGCGGAAGCCATCGCAAGAGTCGTCAAATATTCCATCGAAGATGTTCAGAAAATTTTGAATGAGGCGGATTCAAAATAGACTCCCTCGCCATCTCCGCAAGTGACTTTTGCGCGGAGGCGTTAGCGGCGTAATTTTCCATAACGGTTTTTACATCCATGAGAATCGCAATTATGCGATGGTAGGGGAACTTTTCCAGTTCTTCGTCACCATCCTTTTTCCAGTCGCTGGTGGCGTAGCCTGCGTATTTCATTGCAAATGGACGCTTCAGACCTGCATCAACGCTTCCGCAATAAGGCATCACGAATACATTGTAGACCTTCTTCAGGTTTTCGCAGCCTCTATCCTTTCGGTTGATTTTCTCCTGCGCATATTCCGCATACGCCATCTGCTTGGTGACGGAATCGCTTTGCGGAAGCCCGAAGCCGGCCACGCCGTACTTGTAAAACTTGGAATCCAGGATGAACAAGTCGCCATCATGTTCCATGACGGTATCGGGACGCATTTCAAGCGAAGGTGCATTTTTTACATGCCACACGCATTTGGGATAAAAGTCTTCACGGTTTTTGTTTCCGAAAATACTTTCCACCATGTTTTCCCATAGCGGAGCAAACTTGTTTACGCCAAACTTGAAATCCCTGGCCTTGTCGTTGTCCTTAATCTTCTGGTCACCCAAATAATTTACGATTTGCAGCATGGAGTTAAACAAATTCAAGTGCGAATCGTTAAATGTGTTGGCAATCTTTTGCTGCAGCGTCTGCGAAAAGAGCTTGTAATATAAGTTGGCGAAGTCATCTGTTTCGAAGCCCGATTTCTCCGCGTCAAAAAGCCCAAACAGAGGGCCGATTTTCTGAACGCCGTCGTACACACAAAACTTGTGAATCTGTGTAATCAGAAGGTCGTCTTGATGGTTGGTCTTTCTTGTTACCAGATCTAAATAGACGGTACTGCAACGACCCGACTCATCTTCAGAAACAATTGGCTTGGTCAACTTGATTGTTCTGCTCCAGTTGACCTTGCCGGATTTTCCTCTACTATAGACAACCTCCGTTTCCATGAAATAGCCGTGGTCCAAAAAGAAGCGCAGCACATTGATGTAAGCCTGCAGCGGAAATTCCTGTTCAACGAGAAAATCGGAATCATGGCAAATAGACCCTTGCGCATTTCTGGTCAAATTTCCATCGCCAAGAACCTTCAGCAAGGTGAAAATACTCTTATGAAGTTCCGCGGATTTTGAACACCTTTTGAATCCCAAAGGGAAACAAATTTGCAAGCCGTTTCCGTCCTTGCCGCCCTCGTATTTCAAGCCCACAAAATTCAAGTCTTCGCCATCACCAAGCGAATCCTTGACTTTCTGCGGACTGTCGCGAAATATGCAAAAATCAGACAGCGTCTTTGACTTCGGGGACTTCACCAAAAATTTCCTTAAATGCGTCGGAGCCGTTTGTTTCAACGAACTTTGCAACAATCTCCGACAAAGACTTCAACTTGAAAATTTCCCGGTTATGTTTGAACGCATCGTCCCACAGATACTTGAGGACTTTCTCGGCAAATTTCTTCTTGTCGGTAATGGAATCGCCCGTTACAAACCAACCGCCGAGACAACGATCTTCGGTACTTAATAGCGTATTCGCATTCGAAATTTTTCCGTTTATCCAATCGCGGAAAACACCCCAAGATACACCTGTCGATTTTTCCGCAGCACCGCCAATGACAGTCTCATACTGAACCTTTGAATCTGCATCAGAAGTATCAAGTTCGTTGGGAATCATTTCCATATCGAAGCGGCGCTGGAAGGCGTTGTCCAGAGTAAACACGTTCTGGTCGCTTGTGTTCATGGTGGCGTAGATGCTGAGATTCGGCGGGAGACGGATTGCTGTATTGGCGGAGAAATTGATTTCACATCCGTTGCAGTCCTTGATTTTGATGGACTTGTAACAACCCGCAAGATCCTTGTCGGAACTCGGCTCAACTCCCAGGTGAATTGCATCCCTATTGTTGTCATCTATTTCGTTTAAGAAAACTTCTTCCTTGCGGATGTAGGCGTTGACATCTGCATTGTCTACGAAATACTGGCTCCAACCATTCTTGTACGTATTCCCGCCCACGCTATCAGTCTTGCCATCTTTCAATCGATCCAGCAACTGGAAAACATCGCTAAAGATTGCAGCCGCATTGCCGCGGTTGATTTCTTCAATTACCAAGTAGAATTGCTTTTGCGAATTGAGGTAAGCGCGACGCAGAATTTCAGTAAACGGCCCAGCCTTGAATCTGTAATCAATGCCATGACCATTTTCACCGACGCACGGAAAAACTTGCCCGATAAAATCGGCGCTGGTATATTCCGGATGGAATACAACGCGGGTCTTATAGTATTCGTCTACATTCCCCGTGATATCCTGAACCTTCTTGCTCTTGCCACAGCCAGGGACACCGTAGTAGATGATTTGGCCGGGGGTGAAGGAAGGTAGGGGCTGAGCCAAATCTTCCTTCGCGGGCGCAGTAGTTGTATACGCTTCATTTTTAGGAATCAATTCAAGCCATGTTCTTTTTCTCGTTTCCGAATCAGAGTATTGCTCTTTTTCATTGGAAACTTTCACAACAGAAAAAATCAATTCATCTTGATTCTCAACATTAATCGCATACGCAAACCAGCAAGTGTTACTTCCACCAAGAATTCGAAAAACTTCATCAAAAAAATCTTTATTTTTAAATTTGCCAATGACTATAGAGTCCGAATACTTTAGCGATTTTCGCCCAGCATGAACACTTTCGTTTTCTTTGATAACAAGAAGTCCAAATGGCTTATTCACTGGAATTTTTTCATTGTTCAATTTGATAAAAGTTTTATCAAATAAACTTGCCATAACAATCTCATATTTATTACCAGCACTTTGAGATTCTAGTGCTTTATATTCGTGTCCGCCTTTTCCCAATTTACAAGAAATAGAATTTGACAAGGGAACATATTTATAATTCATCGCTACAAGGATTTCATTAGAACCAGGATACGTCAATTTATAGTCTGGAGAAGATTGGCCCAAAGCAGTCCCCCAACTTGGTGTTCCTCCTCCCGCATCAAGCGAAGAATTAAAGCAGATAGAACTCAAATCTATATTCATTACAACTGCCCCCAAATATGTTTTAAAAGAATTCCAACCACATTAACATCCCATCCATTTCCTGCTCTTTTCGAGAGTTGCGAATAAGACTGCCCATCAAAATTGATTTCGCAGTGTTCTAAATCTCTTGAGATGTCGAAACCCATTAAACGGAATTGTTCATGAACAGACATTTTACGAACAATTTCCTTACCTTTGTTTTTTCCCGTTTTTCGGGGCGGTTCAATCACGCGTAAACTATTGTGCTCTGGTTGCGTAATTGTGATGCTATATCCGTCTGTTTTAATTTTTTTGTTGTATACATCAAAACAAAGAGGTGTTTTCACAACAAAGGAATCGATATTGTGTTTCACCTTCAAATGAGCAATCTGATCATCGGACAAATAAAGTGTTTTGTCTGGAGAAAAATCCAAAAAGTCACCCATTTTCAAAAAACTTTCAATAGTGGGTGGAACCATACTGAAATTTTCCGGTAAGCCACCAAGACGAGCGAACATCCACAAACGTTCTCTGTTTTGCGGAATACCATAATCCTTAGAATTCAAAACAGCTTTTGCCAAAGTGTTTTCCGGAGTCGTACCATACCCCATCTCAATCAAGTCTTTCACCAATTGATCGTGAATAGGCTTGAACTTTCCAGATGTAAAGCCCTTCACATTTTCAAGCAACAGATACTTCGGCTTTTTCACTCGACAAATTCGAATGATATGACCAAGCATCGCTCCTCGACCATACGGGTCTTCCGTACCGAGTTGCATACCCGCAGAAGAAAAAGGTTGGCAAGGAAAACCGCCCGTGAAAAAATCAAAATCAGGCAATTCATCCGGATTAATCTTTGTTATATCGCCCCAATTTTTTATTGGATTTCCATATTCGTCTTTATGGTTTGCGTCAAAAAGTTTTGATGCAAATTTGTCAAACTCGGAATAACCTATGACTTTGTAATCAAAATTTTTTAAGGCGGCCTTAGCTCTCTTCAAGCCAAAAGAAGCTCCACCATATCCGGCAAAGCCTTCAAAGACCTTTATAGTCTTCTTTGCGGTCACACTCGCTCCTCGCGTTGAAAGTGAACGAGTTCACCCTCAGTCGGGAGCAAGAAACCGCGATTACAAAACAAGCAAAGAACACGCCCGCAACACGCCCGTGCAGATACACGCGCGATGTCCCCCGGGCAGCGAGTGGATACAGTACGCCCAGGGTACAGCATGGCCTATGCAATCATAGGTCAACGAACGTTTGTCTTATTGTTGAATCGTGAAAGTGTCTAAGTTCCAAGCGACAACAAGAGCAAACTCAACAAGAGCCACTCTTGTCGCGAAACATCAACACGATTTAAATAAAAAAGGCGTGGAGTTGAATACGCTTACTCGCTTGAGGCCTTAGACTGCCCGACCCAAATAAACGCAAACAACCCACGCCCCAAAAGCGTGCCGTAAAAACAGCAGCCGGTGCACAAAGCACCAAAAGGGTCGTTTGCTTATAGGCAGATCTAAAAAACGCATATAGCAAAACGATGCCATCAAGTAAAGCCCAATAGCAAGCGTGAGCGTCGCCTTGTCCCGGGTCTGAAAGTGTCTAAGTTTCAAGCGTGGACAAGAGCAAAACTCTTTATGTACGCCCAAAATATAACTAATCCCGCATGTCAGCAAGTGACAAATACTCTCGAATCAAAGGCAAATGTACCCTTGCGCACTACTAGGGCTGCTTACCATCCCGTCTTCGGGCATGTGCCGTCCCGCCATTCATCTTTTTTTTCAAAAAATCTTGTTCACGCGCTCGCTTTTTCTGAAATTTTAGTTATATTTTGCGCAGTAGCACATTTGTGCAGTACGAAAGTGGCTGCAAATTAATATATATTTGCAAATGGAGGCTTTAATGCGAGTTATTTCACGGGAATTTCGGCAAATGCTGAAAAAGAGCGATGTTTTCGCCCTGTTTTCCCGTTCGCACAAACCCGACCATTCGAAATTGGACCGGGAAGTCGAGCAGTTTGAAAAGTGGATTGCCGATGAACATGCGAAAGATCGCCGCTTGCTGATGGAGGCCTCCGGAAAGTGATTGTAGAATTTTCCGTTCCAGATACCAAAGATTTTACCGTTGAGCATTTGTTCGACAGCCCCGAGAATCAGGAGCTGATATCAAATTTTCAGGCGATAAACGATGCCGCCGGTTTGGAATGCTATCTAAAAAATCAGTCTGTAGAAGACGAAGAGAACAACTGCAGTAGGACGTATCTTGTCAAGGATGCGCTCTCGGGAGAACTGGCAGCCTATTTTTCATTGCGAACGGGGCTCATCACTATTCAGGTTCAGGGTGACAACTTTGATTCCGTGCCGGCCATTGAACTTGCGAATTTCGCAATAAACAAACGCTACAAAGACTCGCACCCCGAATCGCAGAAAATGGGTTTCTATATCTTCAAGAAGTTCGTGCTCCCGATTGTTCAGAGGATTTCGGTATATGTCGGAGTCAACGCATTGTATATTTACGCTTTGCCAGAGGAAAAACTGATAGAGCATTACCAAACGATGGGATTTTCCCGTCTCCCTGAACATCAGGAAAAATTCGTGCAGCGTCATGTAAAACCCAAATATGACGAGGGTTGTATTTTCATGTATCAGGTTATCTAGCCGTAAAAAAATTCGCTCGCTTTTTCTGGAATTTTAGTTATATTTTGTGCAGTAGTACATTTGTGTATTTGATTTTGTGTTTTTCCCGCTTGTAACGCAAAGGAGTAAAAGATGAAGGCAAAAACAATGATTGTAATGAATCAAGACATTCGCACCACAAATTCCGAGGGCGAAGACTACATCTGCATCACGGATATAGCCAAGATGAAAAATCCTTTGGAACCCAAAGACGTGGTAAAAAATTGGATGCGAACTAGAAACACTCTAGAGTATTTAGGACTTTGGGAAAAATTAAATAATCCCCAGTTTAAAGGGGTCGAATTCGACCCCCTTTTATCAGAAGCGGGGGCAAATGCTTTCACCATGAGTCCATCTCGATGGATTGAAACGACAAATTCCATCGGTATTATCGTAAAGAATGGGAAAAATGGCGGAACATTTGCGCAAAAAGATATTGCGTTCAAATTCGCTAGTTGGGTTTCCACCGAATTTGAATTATATCTCATAAGGGAATTCCAGCGTCTCAAAGCCGCGGAGCAGGCTCAACTCGGCTGGTCAGTAAAACGAGAACTCTCGAAAATCAATTACCGCATCCACACCGACGCCATCAAACAGATCTTGATTCCGGCAATGCTCACTTCACAGGAGACATCCATCGTTTACGCGAGCGAGGCGGACGTGCTGAACATGGCTCTATTCGGGAAAACCGCGGCCACGTGGCGCACCGAAAACCCCGATGCGCAGGGCAACATGCGCGACTACGCAAGTATCAACCAACTGATTTGCCTCAGCAACATGGAATCGCTGAATTCCGTCCTGATTAACGAAGGCTTGCCGCAAAGCGAGAGGCTCGTCAAGTTGAACCAAATTGCGATTTCACAGATGACCCCAAGGCGAATGCTGCGGCAAAATGCTTGCATTTTGACATAGCTGAGCCGCCAGTCATCGCGCTTTAGCGCAAATGACCGTGTTGGAGAGTGTCGGGCAGAACAAGTTGCAGGAAATGGAAAAATAAGAGATATCTTGCGTTTTCCCGCTTGTAACGCAAAGGAGTAAAGAATGGAAAATAAAGCAATCGTCAATAACGACGAAAAGAATGAAATCATCGTGTACCAGCCGGAAGGTGGAAAATTTCAAATAGAAGCTCGATTACTCAATGATTCTATATGGTTGTCGCAAGCGCAAATGTCGGAGTTGTTTCAAAAGAATCAGTCCGTCATCGCTAGGCATATTCAAAATGCATTTGAAGAAAAAGAAGTTGATAAAAAAAGTAATATGCAAATTCTGCATAATACTCTTTCAAAATACAAGCCGACAACCATTTACTCATTAGATGTCATCATTTCCGTTGGTTATAGAGTAAAATCTATTCAAGGAACTTACTTCCGTCGCTGGGCAAACCAAGTTCTAAAAGATCATCTTTTGCGAGGAGCCAGCATCAACCAGCGTTTTATGCTGACTGAAGAACGCATCGATCAGCAACTCGTCAATCATGAAAAACATTTGCAAGAAAACGATCAACAACACGCTTCAATGCAAACTCGGCTCGCGTCTCTTGAAAAGCAGGTGGACTTTTTCGTAAAGGCGAATCTTCCGCCAAGCGAGGGCTTGTTGAATGCGAAGTCCTGGTGGAGCGGCTACGAATTCGCAGCGCAGTTGGTGCGTTCCGCAAAAGAGGAAATTGTCATCATCGACCCGTATGCCGACGACATTGCGCTCGCGCTTATTGCAAAGCATTCGCCGAACGTCAATGGCGTCGTCTATTCCGCGCATGTGACGAGCCGCTTGAAAGAAGAGGCCGCAAGGCTCAACCGTCAGTTTCCGACTGTCGAACTCAAAAGCATGCAGAATGTCCACGACCGCTTCATCATCATAGACGAAACCGTTTACCACATCGGCTCCTCGTTCAACGAACTCGGTAAAAAGCTGACTGCATTTTCTGTGCTAAATATCGTAACCAAGCAACAGCTGCTTGAAATGGTGAATTAGCGAAATTCACCTCTCACAAAAACGCTTTCACAGTCATTTTGAAAAGCGAATTTGCACGATGCGTTTTTCGCCGCTTACAGATTGCAACAAGTAAATTCCGTTGTTGTAGCCTGCGGCTTTCAAGCGAGCCTCGGCTTCGCCGTACGCCGCCTCTATAGCGCCCAGGAATTTTCCTTTCATGTCAAAGACACGGAGCCTCTGTGGAACATTCGGATTCAGCTGTACCGCAAATCGCCCAGGGCCAATCGCCTCTTCGCTCGGAGTTGATTCCGCTGCAAACGAAATCCAGTCGATGTTCACATAGCTTCCGGTAATCGCCAGTTTCAGCACCTGCTTCCCGGCGGCAAGTTCAACGGTTCCGATTTCCACAGTCTTGTACACGCTCCAGTCGTCGCCCGTTTTCGGAACACTCACCGTTGTACCGATTTGCTTGTCGTCCATGAAAAGCTCGAAGCCCGATGTTTCGGAGCCGCTTGCGACGTTTGCTGTCACTATGTACTTGCCTGCGGTCGCCACGTTCACGGTGTATTCCATCCATTCGCCGTTCATGGTGTAGCCCACTGCGAAGTTGTCACCGCCCTTTTCGATATCTACGCCGTCCTTGCGGTATTCGCCGCCCTTGTTTTCGGAATCCTCGTCGCTGTACGAGGAATTGCCGCTGCCGACTCCTGTGATGTCGTAGTTTTCGGCTTCGATCTTGCCCGGGATGGCAGCCGGTTCACCCGCCACTGCCTCGCCATCAGCGACACTGCCGAAGGGCTCTTGCGGAACAGGCTCCACCGGCTTTCTATTAATCGCCTTGAGCATCTGTTCAGCATAGCGCTTGCCAATAGTCACATAAGCATCGTGGTTAAAGTGGTAGCGGTCTACACCATTGCCGCCCAAGCCCTCGGAAGAGGCAAAGTAAGTATTATCCATGGTGTTCGAAAGTTTTGAAACGCGGTCGGAATAGCAGCAGCCGTCGCGCAAAAGTTCACCAGCCACGAACGGCACGGAATCGGAACTCGTGTTGAGAGCCTTCAAAATATCGTCGCGGGTCTTCTTCACGATTTTCGGCCAGTCAGGGTAAGCGCCGTCCGTTTCGCCCTGGTGGAAAATGATGCCTTTGATGACACCAACTTGCTGCGCTTTCTTCGCAATGTCGATGATGACTTTCGTGACGTTGCCGTCGCTTGCGTATTCCTTGGCGTAGTCCACCAACCAGCCATCCGCAGTAGAAAGATAACTTTGATACTGGTCCTGGTCGAACAGCTTGATGCTTGCGCCGCCCACGGCTACGGGAATGATGCCCACCGTTACGTCCGGGAGGCTGTCGATCAATGTGCGACCGAACCAGTCTGCGACAGAAATCGTGTTGCCGCAATTGAACAGCGACGGTATTGCCGGATAAACTTCACCAATTGCATTGCGGCCCTTGCCAGGGCATTTCTGCGAAGCGAAAATTTTGAACCTTGGATTTTCCACCTTGTCGGCGGCCTGCGCGTCGGCAGTGCCACCCATGTTCGATTGCCCGTAGGCAATGTAGATGTGAAAATTCGGGTCAGGAGCGGCCGCAGCCACAGTCGTAGCGGCAGCCAATGCAAGAATTAGCTTTTTCATAAACATACCCATACAACAGATAAACCTCTAAAAAACAACTTTAGAGGAGTCCTGTATTAAAATATTCGAAAAAGCGCCCGAATCACCCCGCAAAAAGGGATTTCGCCTTGACAAATCGTCAAATAACGAAGTTGAAAAAAGCCAAAGACAGCCCTATTGCATTAGAATACGCAATAAAACATATTTAAAATATAACCTCATTCCTTATAGATGGTTATTAAATAATAACCTATATTAAACTATGCCCAAAATTTTTGAACAAGACGGATTTTCTTTCTTCTTCTACATGAACGAACACGGCCAGTACACGTTCATGTAGTCAAACAAGGGAAAAAAGCAAAATTTGATATCGTTAATGGTAAAGCCATACTCGTTATCAACGGAAAACTATCTGCTACCGATTTAAAAAAGGCAGAAACTCTGGCAACAGCAAATAGCGCCCTTATCATTCGTAAATGGTATGAAATTTTTGGATAGAGGATTTATGACCGAAACAATTACAGAAAAAGACGTGAAACGTCTATGGATAGAAAAAGATGCTGTTTGCATAGAGTTGAACGACGGGCGTATCGGTCGTGAATTTTTTCGCGACTACGAGCCGCTGCGTAAAGCAACCAAGAATCAATTAAAAAATTGCCACCTTGATTTAGATGGCGTATGGTTCGATGATTTAGACGAAGGGCTTGAACTTTCTGGTTTCTTCGCCCCTAAAAAAATGAATCCCATCGGCCACGTATTTTGGAAATTTCCAGAATTGAATGCAGCCGCCTTTGCCCGAAGACTTGGCATTCCACAGCCGCTATTTGCAGCCTATGTAAACGGCTCCAAAAAACCGTCCGCAGCTCGTTCTAAAAAAATAGATGAAGAATTTCATCGTATCGGGCGCGAACTTTTGGAAATATAACCTCACACCGTCTTTCCGCCCCACTCCTTGGAGTGGGCTTTTTCGTGTTCAATCGTCTTGTCGAAATCGGCCAGGGGCTCGCAATTCGCTTCCATGGCTAGTTGCGTTGCATGCAGGCGGTTCAGGCATTCCATTTTTTCGCGGTCGCCGATTTTCGCCTTCTCGATAGCCGTTCCCAGGACGCGAATGGATTCGTCGTAAACGTGGCACGGTACCGGGAACGGGTGCCCGTCTTTGCCGCCATGCGCAAATGAATAACGCGCCGGGTCGCGGAAGCGCGAAGGTGTCCCGTTGATGACTTCACTCACGAGCGTGAGCGATTGAAGCGTTCGTGGCCCAAGGCCAGGAGTTAAAAGTAAGCTTTCAAAATCCTTCGGATCGGATTCGTAAGCCGTCGCAAGCACACCTCCCAGGCGCTTCAAGTCTACATCTTCGGCGTGAACTTCATGGCGCGTAGGCATAATGCAGTCGCGGCTGGAATTCAAAAGAATCGGATCGCGAACAGAACGAACAGGCAAGCCATCCGGCGACACGATGACATTGCGAGAAGCCGCAATAATCGCATCTTGCGAAGTCGGCGTGTCGAATAAATCCAGCTGTCCCGATTTGATTATCGAAGCATTCGGTGCGACAATTTGCCGAATCTCTCGCATCATGCGGTCCGGATTTTCATGCGCAAGTTCCAGAATCGAGCTTCGCGTATCGCGCGCTTCCTGATGCGTCAGGTTCAGAATCTGGCCGCGGTTCTCGCCAACCACACCCGCGTGCGGCTCCTCTACAAACGAGCGAAGATTCGAAGAGCACCAGTGGTAACGCCTGGCCGCTCTTGCATCCACATTCATTCCCTGCTGCACCACCGCCCAGTCGCCTTCGTCGGTGATGATGAAGTTGTGCTGGTAAAGCTGGAAGCCGTCCTGCACAGCGGTGTTGTCCACCTTCGCACAAAGCGAGCTCGTGCGCTTCAGGTAATTCCCGTCAACGCCCGTTTTATCCGCAATCACCATCAGTTCGTTCGGAGTTTCGCGAGAATACTTGCCGCGCCCGCCGCACACATAAATTCCGAGGTCACGCGCAATCGGGTTGAGCCCGCGCTTTAATGCATACATCACACTCGTAGTGATTCCCGACGAATGCCAGTCCATGCCCATCACAGCGCCAAACGACTGGAACCAAAGCGGATCGCTCAGCCTCACCAGGAATTCCTTTTTGCCGTAATTTTCTACGATGGATTCCGCGATGAGCCGTCCCAAATCGCGCATACGGTCGGCAAGCCAACGGGGAACCGTCCCCGTGTGCAAAGGCAAATCCGCAACACCAGTACGCTTAGGCATAAAAAATCAGATTTTCAACGAATCCGGATTCAAAAGAAAATCCAGGACGTTCATTGTAAGAATTCCATTCTCGTCATGATACGTAGGGCACAAATCCTTAGTTATCAAGATTTTCTTAAAAGAATCCCCTACCTTGCGGAACGGGCGGATTTCTGTCTCTCGTTTTTCAGCATCAGGCAAAGAAAATGCAGATTGTATATAAATTCTGCTTCCCCCTAAATTACAGACAAAATCTATTTCCAGATTTTTACGGACTACAGAACCATTTTCTTTTTTTTCAAAAGTTTCAACAACACCCACATCAACGCAATAACCGCGATAGAGAAGTTCGTTATAAATTGCATTTTCCATCAAATGGGTTTCTTCGAATTGTCTAAAATTTAAACGAGAATTTCTCAATCCCAAATCGGAGAAATATATTTTTTGAGGCGTGCCAATATATTTTTTCCCTTTGATATCGTACCTCTGCGCAATGTTGATTAAAAAGGCATCATCCAGAAATCCGATGTATTTAGAAACGGTCTTGTTGGTAATCGCCGACTTTATTTCACTACGGAAGGTGTTCTTGATTTTTTCTGCATTCGACAAGGAACCAACGGAAGATGCCAAAACATTCAGCAAGTCGCTCAAATCCGACGCATTCTTCACCTTGTTGCGCCGCACGATATCGCGTAAATAAACTTCATTCACAAGCGACGAAAGCATGCTTGCTTTTTTGGACTTATCCTGCTCCAATACGACTAGAGGAATACCGCCATACAAAAGATAATCGGAAAAGCCTTGATATTTATCCCCAGCATATTCCTCCATAAATTCGCTAAAGGACAATGGATACAAATGAATTTGGTCACTGCGGCCAGAAAATTCCGTAATCAAATCTTTCGACAAGAACTTCGCATTACTTCCCGTCACGAAAACATCAACATTCGGTTTCCTCAGATATGAATTGAGTACAGATTCAAAAGCACCCAGTTCTTGAACTTCATCTAGCAGCAAATAGTATTTACCGTCATCCTTGATTTGCGACTTGACAAAATCCATGAACTTCATCGGATCAACAGATTTCTTTTTCATCTGCAATTCAACGGGGTTTTCACCAATACGTTCCAAGTCATCGGCGGAATCAAAAGCAAAACGAATGATATGGTCCTCGTCGCAAACATTCTTGAGCAAATAATCGTAAAACAGCGTATTCAGTAAAAAGGACTTGCCACATCGACGAATCCCAGTAACAATTTTCACGTATCCATTGCCCATGGAATGGATCAGTTTGTCCAGATAAGCAGTTCTTTTAAACATAAAACCAGCATTCCTTCCGCACCATTGGCTAGGAAAGATTTTTGCAAACTTTCGTATTTTTCTTTTCTAATATAGTAAAAAGCTTCAAGAAAAATCACGTTTTAGGAAAGATTTTTGTAAATATTTGCATTTTTCTTCCCTAACCAGCTTTTTCTAGATTAGCTTTAAAAATCACTTTAGTCTTGACAAATCGTCAAGCAAGGCATTTGAAACGCAGCCATCCGCAACACCAGTACGCTTAGGCATAATCCGTAATCAAGAATCGTTATATACTTTGCAATAAAATATAAATTATGGGCGTCTTGAAAATCTGAAGCATATTGATCATCCTCTTTCTCGCAATCCTCGGATACGCCCAGAACTCTACCGTTGTTGATTCTACTTCCCAAACTACGAGAACTCCTGGTGGAATCGCTTTCAACGTAGGCACAGGAATGATCGATATCTATTTTACTTTACACCTTTTTCGGTAATACGTACATTCCATTGAAAGACGATGGACGTACAGGATTCGTCGAAAATCACCATTTAGTTCATTGGTTTGACTGGGACGGAAATTCCTGGGGCGAAACAGGAGCCGTCCTAGGTTTCGCTCATTGATGTTTGGATTTCAATTACGCGTTGGCTGTGCAGGGAACGGCTAACGCCTACAGCTGATATTTCGTAGGCATTCCTTTATTCCGCATGAGGTTCTGCCAAAGCGTATCTGTTGATAGCGCCTTGTTGATGTAATCGTGCATTTTTGGGGAATTATGTGTCCAAATCCAGCTTATGCGAATATTCTTTTCCACAATGGAATAGGTCCTGATTAATTCCTCGTTTTTTGCGTTGTTGAGGATGCATTCTATTTGAGGAAGAATCAGAACCATCTGGTTGAGCGAATTCAATTGCTTAAATTCCGATGGCTTCATTGCAGATTTCTTACAAACTAAATTCGCATACGCCAAGTCATTTTTTGCCGCTTGGCTCATATCCTCGATTCGGGTAGGATGAATCATTGACTCATAGGAATTTCTGGTAATCCCCTTCGCTGCGGCCTTGGCCATTTCATCATACAAATCGGCTGTTTCCGAAGAGTCTGCGGCTTTCCCGTTGAGCTCCATGCTGATGGTCCACAGCGTATCTCCTTCGTTTAAGCGGGCTTTCATTGTTAAGCTTGCGGAATCATTTCGGAATAGAATTTTTCCGTACACATTCACGGAATTTAAATCTTCAACTGTCCAAATCGGATTTGCAATATACCACTCCGCCACTTCCTTAAAGTAGACTTCTGGCCACTCGGCCATTTTCACATGCTTGATGATTAAGGCGTCATCTTGAAAATCGCAGCCGATAAACAATGCCGAAAGAAAAATAAACGTTAATAATTTTTGGTTCACCTAGTTCGCCTCGTCAAGTTGTGGCCACCGCTTTATTCTCACGACAACAACCAATCTTCGTTTTAATATAATAACATCTTACGGAATATTTTCTGTGATCCTATTCATGGACTTGTTTCTTACTTACTTGTCTGGTTATATTAAAAAAATTAAAATTGGGTATCGGATTATGACCAGATATTGCTAATTTGTAGCGCGGTTTCAAAGGAGTTTAAAATGGACAAGCGTCTTTTGACTATTCAGGATATTTCTTGTGTCGGACAGTGCTCCTTGACGGTTGCGCTCCCGGTAATTTCGGCATGCGGCATCGAGACTTCGATTCTCCCGAGTTCCGTATTGTCGAATCATACGGCGCCTGGATTTTCTGCTTGGACATTTCACGACTTGACTCCGGAGATGCCGAAGATTCTCGACCAATGGCTAAAGGAGGGAATCGACTTCGACGCTTTTTATACGGGTTATGTGACCGCTTCGCAGATTCCGCACATTTTGGAAATCATGGACCGCGTGGCGCGCCCGAGTGCTATTCGCATTGTGGACCCCGCCATGGCCGACAACGGAAAGTTGTACACCGGATTCGCGGATGATTTCCCGAAGCAGATGGCGAAACTATGCAAAGGGGCGGACTACATTTTGCCGAATATGACAGAAGCCTCCCTTTTACTCGGAATCCCTTTTGTGAACGATGGCTACGATCGCGCCTATGTAGAAAATGTCTGCCAAGGCTTGCAGAAACTTGGTGCAAAAAATGTGATTCTTACGGGTGTTTCGTTCAACAAGGAAACGCTTGGCGTCGCCTGTCTCTACGATGGCCGCATGGAGTACTACTTCACAGAGCGTCTGGAAACTTCGATGCACGGTACCGGTGATGTTTATTCAGCTGCTTTCGCGGGTGCTCTTATGCGCGGAAAGTCGCCGCTTGATGCAGCATCCATCGCTGCTGATTTTGTCGTCAAGGCGATGCGCGAAACCCTCGGCGATAAGGATCACTGGTACGGTGTGAAGTTCGAGAAGGCGATTCCGTACTTGATTGAGCGGCTGGGGTAGGTGACTGTAGCGACCGCCGCTGTTAATTGCAACTGAAACGTTAAACTGCGGCACCTGCAGCGACTTGTCGCGATAGCAGCGTTTCACATCGGCATCACCCTCGACTTGGCGTTTTGGAGGCGCAAGGCGACGATAGAATCGAGGGTCTCGCTTTTCAAACAGCTATTTCAAAAGGAAAATCTCCGATAGCATTGCTATCGGAGATTTGGCTATTCTAGGAGGAGTAACGAATGAAAAAAAGGTTCTTTGAGTAAATCTAGCGCCGCTAGGCGATGTCGATTTTACGTGCTGCGGCTTGCGTTCTCTTTGCAAGTTCAAACTTCAAGATGCCGTTTTCAAGAGCTGCCTTGATGTTGTCTGTATCGATATCGTCAGCGAGGCGGAAGCTGCGTTCGTAGGTGATTTTTTCGTCCTTGCGTGCGCGGGTCGCCTTGACGGTGATGATATCCTTTTCGACTTGAACATCCAAATCCTCTTTCTTTACGCCCGGAAGTTCCACTTCGAGTACGAAACCATTTTCAACCTCGTAGTATTCGGCGTTCGGGGTGAAGGAGCTTTCGGCCTTGTTGCTATCGGCATTCAGGCTGTCGATGAAGTTCTGAAGACCATAGAAAGCGGTGGGGAGAATCTGTGCATTAATCATAATTTTTACCTCTTTGGTTGCGGGCTTCGCGTTTCTGCGGCCCTGTTTTTGTTTTCACTACCCCTTAAGCGAACATCGTGCCAACTTTTCGAAAAAGCCGATTTTTGTAGAAAATTTTTTTGAGTATGCTGATTGCTTGTGCGGATTCTGCTGTAATTGCAGCTAAAAATGTCTTTGTTGCGTTTTTATTTTGCTTCGGTCATGCTGTGTCAATCGCTTCTTGTGCGATAAATTCAATTGTCATTTCATAACGTGACGTCACCTGTTTCGTAGACGAAACACTTTGCTTTTCAATTTGAAAACGGCTTTCCTCACGAAAGTAAGGAAAGCCAATTTTATAAAAAGAGTAAAAAGACCATGTCAAACTAGAGCCGCATTAATCGCAATCCTTGTTTGGGACTCAGTTGGAAGATGGCAAGGCAGTAGGCGGCGGCAGGTACTCCCATTTGCCATCGTAGCAGAAGTAATCGCAGCCGTTAACGTTTTTGTGCCCGTACTCCACTTCATCGATGACGCAGGCGGTTCCAACGATGCCGTTGGTTTTGCAAGTATTCATCAGGTCTTCCACGACGCAGTCCGTGTTCGGGGCACAGTTGGGGAAATGCTTGTTGGTGATTTTCCACTCGCCTTTGACGCATTCGTAGGTGTCAATGACATCCCCGAAATCCTCGCTTTTCTGTTCGCCTTCGATGCTGCATGGATCCTGCCACCAGAAATGCTCGGCGCTGCTGGAACTTTCGACTGCCGCAGAGGAGCTGGATTCCTCGGTGCGAATAGGGCATTCGATTTCGGCGGGGTCGCAGTCACCGAAGTTCTCTCCGTCTATGCAAATGCCGATGACTTTGCCGCAGTTGCTTGCGAATAGCGGATTCGAGATTCTTTCGTCATGGACGTATTCGGCGAATTTTTTCATGTCGTCAAAATTCTTCCCGTTGTCGCAGCGGAACGTTCGCTCGATGCAGCGTGTCCCTGCCGTGCAGCGATTCGTGTTGTCCATGTAATCGTATTCGTAGCAGTTGATGGCGCTTTCGCTGCTGGAACTGTAGGCGACATTCGCGGAGGAGTTTGCGGTCGCATTTACAGAAGAGGAACTTGCGATTGTTGCAGAAGATCCTGCGACATTCGCGGAGGAGCTGCTTTCGTCCTCGTATTTTGCAGGGCATTTGATGTCGGGGACGCATCCGCCTGTCACTTGCCCGTCGATGCCGAGTTTGTCGTAACAGATGGTCCCATGGTCGGTGCAGTTGAATTTTGTCGACGGATTTTTTGATGTTTCACTTCGGAAGAAGACGACAAATTCGCTTTTGGTTTCGAAGTATTTTCCGTTGTCGCAGCGAACAGGTGTCGTGATGGTGTTGCGCTCCGTCTCGTAACAGTTCAGGGTTTCGCCTTCGCTGTTGCTTGAGGCGACTGTTGCGCTGGAACTTTCTGTCGCGCTCGACGAGGAACTTTCCGCATTCGCAGCGCTCGATTCTGCGAGAACACTGCTCGAGGATTCCGCACCTTCAAAATTCGGACCACTGGAACTGTCGTCGCCGCAGGCGCTGAGTCCGAAAGCCGCTGCAAGCGAAATCGCTAAAAATATTTTTGTCTTGTTCATATGATTTTCCTTTGTTGAAAATACTCTTCCTAACGTCCCCGATGCTTCGGGGATTCCCAAGGCGCACAGCTAAGGCTCCTTGATATGAAATTTTCAGCTATTTTACAGAAGCTGCTTGCTTACCCATTCCGTGCTGTAGTTGATAGTCTTGCAGGCTTCGTCTTGGCTTGTTGACGTTTTCTGATGCTCAATGATGAGGCTCTTGGAAAATTCTCCGCAGTACTGGAACAATATTCCGAAGACTTTTTTCCTCTTGTCAGTTTCACAGTAATTCGCTTCCATGTCCACGACCGTCAACGTGTCTTTTGAAATTTTCGTCAGCACGAATCCGTTCGTAGATTCCTCTTCGATGTTCAAGAGGTGCAGTTGGCATTCCACGTCGTTTAGCGTCATGAGCGTCGAGCTTGTCATGGGGAAGAGCGTTTCGACGACATCGCGATTCACGTTCTCGTAGAATCCCGCGCTTCTGTATTCAGCATAAATCGGCGCTGTATCCTCGCAATTTTCTGCGTCAACGCAACGATCCAAATTCACCAGGTTGTAGGCGAGAACATGCTCGTCAAAGTGGATGCTTGTATCGCCATATTGCAGAATGAATGCGTTTAGCGATGCATTGGAATCAGCGCGGTCCTGGTTCGAAGAAGGCGGCTGGGTGTCGCTGATATCCGAAGAGGAGGAACCCGGCGAAATAATTTCACCGGAGGATGCTGGCGCAATCGAAGAACTGGACTGCAAGGTGATTAGCGGATCTGTTACCGCTGAACTTGACGCCACGGAGGAACTTGAATTGTTGCCGCCTGACGGCAAAACGTCTACGGAAGAGCTGCTGGTTTCGAATGCGAATTGATTCTGGTTTGGCTCGACGGCGGTACCCGCTGTGGAACCGTCGTTTGCGCAGGCGGAGAGTGCTGCGATGAATGCTGTTGCAGCGGCAAGAAAACATCTTGATTTATTCATCGTCATTCTCCTTTGCGTTTCGGGTCAGCGGGAATAACTGTAAATTTAATCTATAAACCTGGTCGATGTTTTTGTCTGCGTTGGCGATAGCGACCACTTGCCGCATACATTCTCCGAGAACCTTGACAATCTGCTCGTAGGAATCCTTCGAGATGCCCATCGTGACGCCCGTGAAGTTGCGTTCCGTTTTCGAAAGCTCCAGGGACGCGGCGGCAAGCGCTGCCATCTCCTTGTGCATGGCGCGGATGGCGAGGCGCGTTGCTTCGGGGTTCCCCGCCACGGATTTTTCAGTCTGCACGAAGGTGTTCTCGCCGACCTTCTCCAGAAAATCGTTCTTGAGCAGGAATCCGAGCGTGTTCTTCACATCGTCCGCAGAAATCGCGGGGTAGCATTTCTTCGCGAGTTCTCCTGGAGTGGCGCCTGGCATCATCGGGGCGAGCTCCCTCAGCACCGGGTTCTTCCAGCTTTCGTAGAAGTCGAAAACGTCGCTGTCGAGGATGCGCACCTTGTGCATTTTCGCAATCGCCTGCATCTCGTTGTAAGCTGCGATTTTCTTTGCATCGGATTCCTCCTGGCCGTACTTGACCATCGCCCTGAAGTAGTCCATCTCGTAGCCGACGAGCCCCATGGCCTGCCCGGTGCGTTCCACTCCGATGCGGCTCAACTTGCTCTTACCGTCACACACGACCTTCATGTACGAAGACGAAGAAAATCCGGCATTCTTCGAGAACTCGCGCCATGAAAATGCGTGGCGTAGCTTTCGGTCTTCGTAAAAATCCAACATGTATTTACGAAAGTCTGTGTATTCGATAATCGGCTTCATGCTTTTAAATATACAAGAAAATTTTGCATAATTCAAGTGTTTTATGCAACAAAAATCTAAAATTTAACGTAAAAAATGAATTTTTAAGATTTGTAAAACGCTAAATTTTTCTATATGCAACAAAAGGAGGAGGAACGTTGCATATGCGCTATCGCCATTTTTCGTGCGACGCTAGAATAGCTTGAAAGTGATTTTCGTTCTTAGGAATACCGCCCCATATTTCTTGGTTTCCTCGTCGAAGGCGCTTTTATAGGGGCTGTTAATTTGCGCGTTAACAAATAAGTCCAGGTCGATCAGGTCGTTTAAAATGAACCCCATGCCCAAAATCAATTGAACATCGACTGCGGTGCAGAGATTCTTGTCTTTCAGTTCCACTTTGCCTAGGACGCCGTTGCTGACCTTGAAGGAAATGGGAAAGGAAACCTGAACGCCCCCCTCGAACATGAGGGTACTTCGCATCGGCTTTATGGCAATCATGGCGGGTATGGATATCAGGCTTTGGTCGATGGAAGAATAAGAGGATATGTCGCCGCTAAAGCTGTTGTATTCGTAAAAGACTCCGATTTTTATGGCGTAATTGTATTCCGTCAAAGGTATCTGCGCGGTAGCCCCAATTTGGAAGGAGGGACCCGAATAGGATTTTTCGGTCTGACTGTAAAGTTTTTCCTTTTTCTCGGCTGAATTGGAACCCTTGCCTACAAGTCCTGACAGGCCGATGGAGAACTTGAACGGAACAAGGGGCTTTTTCATTTCCGCTTCTTCTGCCGCCTTTTCCTCTTCTTCTATTTTTTTCTCAGGGGAAACCCATTTGATTTCTGCGCGATTGTCTTCGGTTCTTTTTACGAATGCGTTTTTGCCTTGATAATTTTTTACCGTTTCTTCGTCAATACGGATAATGCGGTATCCATCGGCTGTGCGCTCCTGAAAAGAGCTGTCGCTTTCCGTTTTAAAATCCTGCGCAAAGGCTCCCATGGCGAAAAAAAGAGAAAGTGCTAAAAGATGAAATTTCATGCAAGGTCTCCTCTAGTAGCAACGATATTTTTCGAGGAAATCAGCCAAGTTTTCATCGTTGTCATAGTACTCGGAGCATCTTTCCTGAATTTCGTCAACGATTGGTTGGCCGATGCTGCCTACCCCCAATCCGACAAGTCCGCCGAATGCACCGCCTATTCCTGTACCTATCAAAAAGTATTCGGCAACGACGTCCGTATATCCTATTGCAGATAAAAGTAATCCCAGGCTGGCATAGGGCAGAGCGAAAAACAATCCGCCGATGACGAATCCCATGGTGAATCCGCTTAACAGGTGGTTCCTCCAGAAGTAGGCATTGTTCTTTACCTGACCGTTCTTGCAAAGAGTCACGCTATCCCTGGGGACGACAACAAAATAACCGTTATTCGCTTCTTTTTCGTAAACATAACTCGTATCCCTCGGAAAAACGAGGTAATCGTTTTGCGGGTCATAGCAAAATGAGTGGGCGCTGAACAGTTTCGTGACACTGTCCGTCCTTGCTTCGTAAGCCACAGTTGTCGATTTGACGTCCAGGTCGACCCCCTCGTACTTGACAATCTCCGACTTGCCCTGTTCCGGCAACTCGAGCGGATGATAGACGTGCGTCGGGTTGGTGCAGCCCGTGAATGGCCAAAGCATCGCGACGAATAAAAGAAGCAGTTTGTTCATATTCTTTAATTTAAAAAAAGGATAACCACCCCGTAACGACTCTCCCCAAAAACACTCAATCTCATGAATCAGTAGACGGTAGAAAGTAATTAGTAAACAGGTTGAAGTTCGTCGTCTCCTGACCGCCGACAGGCTGGCTTACGATGACGTCACCGGAGAAACGCGTCAGACCACTCAAATCACAGATGTCGCGCATTTCCAGCTGCAAATTTTCATAACTCGTAATTCCCTAATGATACACTTTCTAATGATACGCGAGCGTATCATTACGGCGATTTCGCTTTCAGAATCCTTTAAAATTGCCGTTTTTAGCGTAAAAACTAAAATATCGTACTATTTTTGTTATTGTGAACGCCTGCGTGGAAACCTAAATTTATAAGTGTAAGGACACTTGATATGAAGCATATTCTGGATTACTTGGATTACCGCTCCTACATGCGCGACTTCTACGAGGAACGCAAGAAGACGTCCGTTTTCTCGTGGCGGGAATTCGCGAAACTCGCGGGCTTTGTCTCGCCGACGTACCTGAAGCTGGTATGCGACGGAAAGACGAACCTGAGCAAGCCTGGCATTCAAAAAGTCGCAAGCGCCATGGGCCTCGAAGGATTCGAACGCTCCTACTTTGAATACCTTGTGAAATACGGACACGCTAAAAACGACAGCGAAAAGAAAGCCGTCCTGGACAAGCTTCTGAAAGAAGCCAAAGTCAACAAGATGCACGTGCTGAACGAGGAAGGCTTCCGCTTCTGCGAGCGCCCGGTATGTCCGATTGTGCGCGAACTCGCCCCGTTGATGCCCGGCGCCCTGCCAAGCGAGATCGCCGAGAAAATCGAGCACGAAGTTACCGCCCTCGATGTCCGCAACACGCTCCAGTTTTTAGTGCAGACAGGACTTCTGAAAAAGACCGGGGAGAATACTTACGAACAAACTTCCAAGATGGTGAAAATTTCCAAGGAGGTGTTCCCCCTGACCGTCCGCGCCATGAACCGTGAAATGGGCCGCCTCGGCGTCCTCGCGCTGGATAACGAGAACGCGGAAGAACGCAATGTCTCCGGCCTCACCATGGGCATTGACGAGGCCGCCTACCGTCGCATCGTGCATGAAGTGGAAGAATGCCGCCGCAAGGTCGCCGCCATCGCAGGCGACTGCAAAAAGATAAACCAGGTCTACCGCCTGAACCTGCAGCTTTTCCCGCTGACCAAGAAAGTGGAAGAAATTTGAGAGGGAGAGAAAAATGAAAATGTTGAAGTCTTTGAAGAGTCTGCCGATAGCCGCTTCGTTCTTTGCTGCCGCACTGTTCCTGGCATGCTCCGAAACGGAAAATCCGCAGAATGCCGGCGTCTGGGAAGATGAACCCGCCATCGCACAACTTGAAAGTTCGTCAAGTTCACTTCTGGAAATTGAATCCTCGGAAACCGTCGATGCCTCCAGTTCCTCGGTGGCGCCCAAGTCTTCCAGCTCTTCCGTCGACGGAATACACATTCCGGAAAACAAGGGATGCGTGCCGGATATTGCCATCATCCCATACACGACAGTCTCGTCGGAGCCGATGCCCGCAGCGAAAAATTCTGCGAAGACGCCAAAGATGAAAGCGGAACCTGTCGCAGAGTCCACGTACGCAGCCACTATGATGGAAGATGAGAATTATGGTGTGCTGAGCGCCTTTGTAAAAAAACGCGTCGAGGCACTTGAAAAACAGGGAACCCCGCATGATTCCGCATGGATGCAGGCAGCAGACGAACTGTTCCGTGAACTTGGCCTGGATTCCCTGTTCGCCGACCGTCAAATCCCAGCATATTACGTGGAATACACCTTGTTCTACCTCTACGGAGATGGAATAAATCAACTAAGTACAGAATTGGTCGAGGATTTCGCCGACGGCAAACTCGAGCCGCAAAATTACTGCTTCAATGATCAGCCATACGATGAATTCGACCGTGCCGCCTTTAACTTCATGCCCATAGGATGCGCTTACAGCGAACGCGAAATTATCGACCCTGCAGCCATCATACAGAACATCTGGCGCAAGTGCTCCGGAGTGCAGTACTGCAGCGATGCGATGGTTGGAAACTTCAATAAGGACAGTTCGCTCATCTGCAAGAAGAACAAGTATTCCTCCTGGGATGACGATACCTATACCAATTGGGAAATTGCCTCTCCATTGGATGTTGAAACATCTGGAATCCCCTGCGATGCCGACGGCAAGTACATCGTGAGCCGTAGGAATCCAGAACGCTCCTACGTTTGCAATGTCGATAAAGGATGGGATTCGACAACGACTGTCAAGGTCGAGATGACGCCAGTCCCGTGCAACACGGTCGGAGCGTTATTCAAGAGCAAGCTGAATCCTGAAGCAGTTTATATCTGTAGGGATACCGTTTGGACTGGGAATTACTGGAATCGTGATTACATTCTGAATGAATGGGATGTTGCAACCCCCTTTGAAGCCGAAGTCGCGGACGTCCCCTGTGATAAGAATGGGGAAATCGTGAAAAGCGTCGTGGCGGATTCATCCCATGTTTGCAGGGCCGGCATTTGGGGGACGGCCACCCGCCTAGAAAGGGAAACCTACGAAATCTCGTGCGAAGAAGGCGAACGCGTCGAAAGCAAAGAACTGCAGTCCATGTATTACGTGTGCCATGAGGGCAAATGGCGCCAATTTGACGATATCCCCTGCGAAAATGAAGCGAGATACTCGACGGTCAACGAAAACGACAAAAGGTACAAGACGAACTACGCCTGCAAAGACGGAAAGTGGTATTCGAGCGAGGATGAATCCTGGGAAGTTCCGTACGAACTCTATTTCAATCCCGACATTGAATACGGCTCGTTTACGGACCCGAGAGATGGTCGCACCTACCGCACTGTTGAATACCGCGGTACGACGTGGATGGCCGAAAATCTCAAGTACCCAGGGTCCCCGGAAACCTTTGAAGTCAACAAGGAATTCTGCAAGAGCGACAACTGCGAAAATTCAGGCTACTTCTACACCATGAAGGCGGCGGAACAAGCCTGCCCGGAAGGATGGAAGTTGCCGACCAGCAAGGAAATCACGCCCCTCCGGTTTGCAAGTGACTCGGATGAAGTTGACGGAGTCGTTGTACTTTCCGTCAAGACTCGAGACGGTTTCAGGGCACTGTTCACGCAAATGAACAGCCTGGGGCTCGGCTATGACGGCTTGGATAATTATGGACTGAGCTTCACCAAGACCGGCGTATTCAACAGGGATGTCTACGTGAATTACGACTATCAGTACCTCTGGTTCTATGATACGGAAGAACGAGGTACATACCTGGCCGAGATATCAACTTACGAAATAACCTTAGGCGACAGATTCCATGACGTCAGGGAAGATATCAAGGCTCCCGTCCGCTGCATCAAGGAATAATTCTAGATTTATTTATCTGTAGTTCGGGCGTTCCCTGCCACGTCGCCATGGCATGCGCAACAACAAGCGGCCCTCCGAACCCTGACGGGATTCTATCTCCCCTAAAGGGGACCATGCTCCACTAAGTGTTAATGTGCTGAGTGGTTGCAGGCCTAACGCAATGCTCAAATACTGCGAAATTTTTCGCAGTATCAGTTAACTTGCGACAATCCTCGACGGGTATCACCTACAGCGCCTTGATTTCCTCGGGGGAAAGGCCTGTTCGCTTAGCAATTGCTTCCACAGGAAATCCATCATCGCGGAAGGCTTTGGCAAGCTCCTTTTTTGCATCCGCAGCACCTTTCTCGTAACGAATGTTGAGTTCCTGTTCAAGCGTCATGTAAGCCTTCCTTGTTGCGGGGTCTTTGCGATAATCCTCGACGGGTATCACCTACAGCGCCTTGATTTCCTCGGGGGAGAGACCTGTTTTCTCAGAAATAATCTCTACAGGGAATCCTGCATCGCGGAAGGCCCTGGCGAGATCCCTTTTCGCAGAATCGGCACCCACAGCAATGCCTTCAGCACGCCCTTCAGCAACGCCTTTCTCGTAACGAATGTTGAGTTCCTGTTCAAGCGTCATGTAAGCCTTCCTTGTCGCTGGGTCTTGACGGTACCATTGCACGAGATCGTGAATCCGCTTCATCTTTTCGGATTCGCACGTTTTCGTGGCGAAGTACCGCATATATTCGCGGGTGGGTTCGTCCTCCACTTCACCGTACTTGTTAAATATATAGAATTTTTTGTAACAGAGGTCATTCAGCAGAATGCTCGGGTCGGAATCCTCGCGGTTTTGGAAACTATATACTGGTTTGCCTTTACCGAAAACATCGTCCGGGCAGATGAACAGAATATACTGTTCCTGAAGCTTTGCGTAGCTGACTCCCTTGGCGAGGATATCCAGGTCGCACATGCCTTGGTAATAGCGAGTGCGTTTGGGAAGTTCTCCAGTATCGGCCATCTGCAGCTCGATATCGAACATGCGGCCAATTCCCGGCTTGCCCGATGCGTCGTCGGGAACCTCTTCCTTGACCATGACATCGAAGCGGACGCTCTTGTGGAACGGGTCCTCCTGCGCGGTAGCTTCGCCGACTACGGAAATCTTTTTGATGGAAATTTTCAGGATGTCCTGCAAAAAATCTTTTGCGATGTCCTCGTTGCTGAACACCTTTGCAAACATAAAGTTGTCTGTGATGTCCAGTTCATCGTAACTTTTCATTACGTAACTCATTTTTCCTCCTGTCGCTACATGCTAAAAAGCGACGGTTTAAATTATGCGTCATGACTCGCGGCTGTCGCCGCACAAAACAAAATTTAGTTTATTGCTCTTTTGTTCACTATAAATCTATCAATAAATTTTTGACATGTCAAGTCCCTGCGTGAATTTTTTTATAAACTATCGGCGACATTTTTTTACCACTCATAATACACTCCAACAACAGTGCAGTGAAGGAGATGAAAAATACTGCAATTGTCAATAGCAACGAAAAGAATGATCCTGAATCGAGTTTGGGGTAGCAGAAAAAGGTCGGAGAAAGGCTGCTTAGTGGATTTAATCCTCGCCGCGATTGCGATGGGCTTGGCTATACTCTTTCATCCGTGCATTCAGGGCTTTGGAACGTTCTTCGCATTCGTTGTCAAAATCGTGCTTCTGTGGACTATCTGCTGGAACCAAAGACCTTACAAGGTGAAGCACTTCCAACGCTTTAGGGACAGATTCATCTGGATTGCCTAAGGATAACCTTCGAACTTTTTTCTGCCTATAATCGTTCAAAGTCAAATCCAGATAAGAGCCGTCAAGGTAATTGTTCGCGGAATACTCCTGTTTGTAATTTTCAACGGCATTTTTAAGCTTTTGAATTTTCGCGGTCTCCTCTTTGTTAAGTGGCTTTGGCGTGCAAGGTTCCATTTCCGTAGCTTCGATGAAAAATGTCGTATCCCGTCCATCCCGGAATTTCATGTGCCAGCTGATTCCATTGCATTTTCGATAACGGTAACAAAAATAGATTGAATCCCCCTTGGCATAGTAACTGGGAAAATAGGCGTTGTCGCCATGGTAATTGACTGAGTTCGTCATTGCGTCGTCAGAATCAAAAACTACTTCTCCCAGAAATTCCTCATAAATTATTTCATAATCGTAATCACTAGTTTCGGTCAAAATGCTATCGTCAATCAAAGCGACAGGCTCGCGAAAATCAACCCAGTAAATATAGGAGAACCCGATATACGCAAGAATCGGCAGCAGGACTACGTAAAGCCATGATAAAATTTTTCTGGGCTTGAAGAAGTGCCCCGCAATGCAGGAAATAGAAAATGCAGTTAGAACAAGAACGATAATCGCGATGTCTGCAGGCCTTGCGTCTACTCGACTAGGAGAAATGAAGCTTGTTTGCCTCAGGAGCAACTCGTAAATCAAATAGGCGAAGTCGATTACCCACAGAATGAAAACGGACTTTCTAAAGAATGTTTTTTTTCAGTAAATTGCTGAAACTGCACTTTCCGTTTCTAAAAATGTCTAGCTGATTTTGGGGTGTGGTCAAATATTGAAAAGAGGAACGCCGCGCTATCTTGTGATGTAAAAAAATGAGGGAATTTCGTTCCCTCATCCTTTGCAAATAAAGAAAAATAGAATTTTGCGATTTTAGCGCCGAGTTTACTTGGCGCCTTCGATGATGCCCGTCTTTTTGATGTTCTCGCATGATTTTTGGAACGTGGCGGCAATCATCGGATACATCGATACGTCAACACCGACCATTTTTGCGACCAGGGACATGTTCCTGTCCTTGCAAGTGACCTCGGCTTCCTCCGATTTTTTCGCCTGCTCACATTCCTTTGCAATCGTGCTGTCGGAAATCTTGTCGGAGAAGACGATGTTTGTCTTTGTCGTGATAACGTTGTCTATTACGGAAAGGTTGATATCTACCATGCCTGAGTCAGTGATGGCGAGCTTCATCTCGAATTCGGCGTCAGTCAACTTCACAATTTCACAGGTGGCTGCCATCGCGACTTTTTCCACTTTTTCCGGCTCTTCGACTGGCGTGACACTAGCAGAGGCGTTGGCGACTGCGGCCGTTTCCTGTACTGCGACAAACTTTGCGTCGGAGGTGCTTGCGTCAGAGCTTTCGCTTGTGCTGTTGTTTCCGCCGTCGCCGGAATTGTTGTTCAGGTTGACTTGGACCGGTATTTGGACCCTAGGAGTCAGGGAACAACCGAAGAAAGCCATTGCTGCTGATGTGATAATGAGAGGTAGTGTTTTTTTGAGCATATTGTACCCTGTGGAAAAGTTCTTGTAAGTAAAATATATAAAAGCGCTGGGATTATAAGTAAAAACTTTAAAACCTGTTGATGTACAAAATCCAACTTTTGCTGTAGCCATTTCAAGAAACGGTGGTTATTGTGCTTCAAAAGCGACTCATCTTTTAATATCATAAGTGTATGGAAAATTTTTTATTGTACATTTGACAAATCCTGTCGAAATGGTGAGGATGGGGAGGGCGTGTGAAAAAGTTTATTGGAACATTGGCGGTAGCGCTTGCGAGTAGTTCGTTCTGTCTTGCTGCGACAGAGCTGCGTCGCGCCGATATCTACGTTGACGAAGATCTCTACAAGGATGCCGACGTCCTTGCCGCAATTCAGAAATATGCCGATGCCGTTGAAAAGAACTTCAACTTCACCATCGACATCAAGTCGTTTCCTTCAGCTCTCGTCCTTGACAAAAACTCGTTAGCTTCGGGCAGTCCCGTTTTCAAGTCGAACAGCACCGCCGAGGAATTGAAGGCCGTTATCAAGGAATCCTGGCAGGACAAGTCCAAGGCTCCGCTTGCAGGTGCAATCCTCATGGGCAACTTGCCTTTCGCCCAGATGGAATATTTTGTTCGAAAATCCGACGGCAAGGCGGGCTATCCCGAAGATAGCGGCTTCCTGAATTACCAGCGCTGGGTCGTTGACCTTTTCTTCATGGATTTGGATGGCACCTGGAAAGATGAAATTGCTGGAATCAACTGTCCCTTTGGTGGCTCGTGCGAACGCTTGGAATATGGCGAAAATGGAATCTACGACAGCCACTACAACAAGGCCGGCGAACTCGGCTCCGACGATTTCGAAATTTGGGTTTCCCGCGTGAATCCTTATGGAGAAGCCCGCGAACAAACGGAAAGCAGATGGAAAAAACAACTTGAGAACTACGATACGGAGTACTTTCCAAAAGTGAAGGAACTCATGCTGCGTTACTTGGACAAGGTCTACCGTCAACAGGTGAAAACCGAACCTCGTCCGGACAAGGCTTTGTACTCCTACTCCAGCAAGGACGCAACACAGATTAACGATTATTTCGTCAATCCGCTTCTCGAAACGTACAATGGCGTAGACATCATCCACGAACTGAACAGTGAAAAATATATCAAGTACATCCAAGGGGACTACGACTGGGTTGACCACATGGGCCACGGCAGCGAAAAAAGTTTTGACAGTGGCGTCTCCATTAGCGATTTCGATACGCCTGTAACGGTAAAGGCGCGCATGTTCGACCTCAATTCGTGCAGTATCGCCCGCTACCTAGTCATCGACGGCAGCTTCTATGACCGCTCCGTTGGCGTTGCGCACCTGTTCAGGACCTTGGAAGGTGGAGTTTCCATGATTGGCTCCACAAAGACGAGCGGCGGATACCAGGACAACGGCTATTTTTACGACCTCCTGGGCAGTAAGCTTCTGGGGGATGCTTTCCTCGATTGGGTCAATCACAGGACGCTGGTTTTTGAATCTTCCAAGTACCCGAAGGACGTTTACGAATGGTTTTACGAGTTCACCCTTTTTGGCGACCCGTTCCTCACGTTCGGCGCCGACCGCGAAAACTTGAAAAAGGACTCGGTTCCAGGCAATATCGCCTTGCATGCTTTGCGAGATTTCAATATCAGCGGAAAGTGCTATGATGATGCGCAGAAGGGGAACGGAAGGTGCAATGTCGTCTGCGGCTCTACGGAGAAAAGTTACTGTGCGGGAGTTTGGGGCGATGCGGAAATCGGTTCCATCTACGCCCGAGGCGGCATTGTCTTGAGTGGAAACCAAGCTGATGAGATAACGGTATATAACACATTTGAAAATGCGTCGGTCGGCATCGATGCAAAAACGCAATATGAATATTTCGCCTATACAGATTCCAGACGCTGGAACGAGGATTTTCTTGCGCAGGAAACGCTGAAGGATTTCCCCAGCCGCACTTGCGAGGATGTTTCTGTCAGCGACGAATATGCGCTTACTGATGGCGAATGCATCCAGAAACTGACCGTAAAATCAACGGGAACGCTCGTAATTCCCGAAGGGGAGTTCTTCGTTCGGGAAGTCAGCATGGAGAAGGGCTCCAAGTACAAGTTCAAGAACCCCGGACTGTATTCTGCGCTGCATGTAGAGGAGGGCTTCGACTGGAATGCCTATCCTTCGTCATCCTTGAACGACAGCGATCGCGAAAAGTGGGCTCAGGGGTTTAAGCTGTATGTGCACGGTGGGCTTGAGGAGGTGGATTTGTACGGCACATTCTACGGCTCTGTCTACGCTCCCAAAACAATGCTCAATGTCCGCTGCGAGGCTTACGGCTCCTATTTTGGGCAGGGCCTGGCGGTGCACGATGTCGCTACGGTTTGGCATGTGCCATTCGCGCCTATTGGCGGCATTCCCGACAAGTACAAGGTGGAACCCGAGGAACCGCGTACTTTTGCTGATGTGGCGAAACAGCCTTGCGCCATGGATGTGCAAATTGTCGCATTCAACCGCCGCGAAATCAGCTTCAACGTCCCTTCGGCGGGTATGTGCAAAATTGCCGTCATGAACGCTCTTGGCCAGAATGTTGTAGCCTTTGCTGTAAATGCTTCTGCCGGTCGCAATAGCATCCGCTGGAATTCCTCGGAATTGAGTGCTGGACGCTACCTCGTCCGCATCCAACGCGAAAGCGTATCGCAAAGCAAAACGCTGACGCTGAAATAAAAAAGCGGCCTCGAAATTCTTTTACAAAAAAGCGGAGGTCAAAACTCTCGCTTTACTTTTAAGAACTTGGCGCCTTTTTGCTGTTTCGCCATGAGTCGCTTTGGTCTCGTGTTGTGCCAACAGCGAAACGGGCGTGCCGCTACTTTTCGCTGAAAATGATGTCCTCGACTTTCTTCACGCATTCCGGCTTCTCGCGTGTCGGGATGCCGCCCTTGGTGAACGCGTGCAAAGTGGAACCTGTCGTGCAGAGGACTCCGTTGACGAACACCTTGTACATGAATCTACTTTTGAGTGCGCTCTCGTGGACTAGCTTTGTCTCTACATCGACGACATCGCCGAATTTGCAGGGACGCTTATACTGCACCGTGAGTTCGAGGACCGGGCTTGCGAAGCCTTCCTTTTCAATTTCGGTGTACGGGGCGCCTACGGCCTTGAAAAAGTCGATACGGGCCTGCTCGAACCAGATAGGGTAGGTGGCGTGATGGACGACTCCCATGGCGTCCGTTTCCGCATAACGGACTTCGATATGCGTGGTGAAGGTGAAGTTTTTCTGTTCCATGCGCTAAATTTAAATAGTGTAAGGAAGGAATGCTCTTTTTTTCGTGGTAAGGGCGCTGAAAATTGTACTTAAAACGTGTCCTGGTATGGATTTAATATGGTTTGTTGTTTGCAAAAGTATTCAAAATGGGTTGGGAAAAATCTATCAACAGCGAATAAACAATCTTTTCCTTTGCTTGTATACAGTTTTTTTGAAAAAATTCAATTTTTTTGCATAAAAATGGCGATTCTTATTGACAAAACCAGGTAAATCTTGTTAAATTTGCTTCGCTTCGGTCACTTAATGTGATTCAAGAGCACGCCAAAGTAGCTCAGCTGGTAGAGCAGCTGATTTGTAATCAGCCGGTCGTAGGTTCGATTCCTATCTTTGGCTTCATAATGGGTCGTTGCCCGAGTGGTTAAAGGGGACGGACTGTAAATCCGTTGGCTTACGCCTACCGTGGTTCGAAACCACGACGGCCCACGACGATTCGCCCTACGGTACTTCGGTATCGTAGGGCTTATGCCCAGGTAGCTCAGTGGTAGAGCACTTCCTTGGTAAGGAAGAGGTCTCGGGTCCGACTCCCGATCTGGGCTCTCACTAAAATGGAGATAGAATAAAATGGCAAAAGAACATTTTGACAGAAGCAAGCCGCATTGCAATATCGGCACTATCGGTCACGTTGACCACGGTAAAACAACCTTGACCGCTGCAATCTGCACGACTCTCGCAGCCAACGGTCTCGCTGCCGCTAAGCGTTTCGATGAAATCGACAACGCTCCGGAAGAAAAGGCTCGTGGTATCACGATTAATACCTCCCACGTTGAATATACAACTGCAAACCGCCACTATGCACACGTTGACTGCCCGGGGCATGCTGACTATGTGAAGAACATGGTGACTGGTGCTGCCCAGATGGACGGCGCTATCCTCGTTGTCGCAGCTACTGACGGCCCGATGCCTCAGACTCGCGAACACATCCTTCTTGCACACCAGGTCGGCGTGCCGAAAATCGTTGTGTTCATGAACAAGTGCGACATGGTTGACGATGTTGAACTCCTTGACCTCGTCGAAATGGAAGTC
>JAZLIJ010000126.1:0-4319 GCA_045617325.1 Fibrobacter sp. | reverse complement strand
AGGTCGATGAAAGCACCGAAGTCGGTGATGTTCTTGACGATACCCTTGCGGACCTGGTTCTTCTCGAGAGTTTCGAGAACGTCGCCACGCTGCTTGTTGCGTTCTTCTTCGAGAACGACGCGGCGAGACACGACGATATTGCGACGAGCCTTGTTGACCTTGATGACCTTGAGGTCGAATTCCTGGTCGATGAGGGCGTTGATGTCCGGAATCTGACGGAGGTCGATCTGGGAACCCGGGAGGAAGGCATCGATACCGAAGAGGTCGACGACAACGCCGCCCTTGATGCGCTTCGTGAGCTTGCCACGGACAACTTCGTTGTTTTCGAATGCAGCGTGGATGCGATCCCACACGCGAACGAAGTCAGCCTTCTGCTTCGAAAGGATGAGACGGCCGTCTTCATCTTCGAGCTTTTCAACAAAAACTTCGATTTCGGAACCGATTTCGAGAGAATCTGTGTCCTTGAATTCAGCGCGATCGATCACGCCTTCGGACTTGTAGTTCACGTCGATGAGAACTTCCTGTTCGTTCACCTGGCTAATCTTGCCATTAACGAGCTTGCCCTGTTCGAGGCAGTCCATGCCAGCATAGACGTCGGCATTCTGCTTGCGGAAGTTCGGGCTGCATTCGCCTTGAGCAGCGAGGATTTCTTCGAGATCTTCTTGTGTTCCGAATTTGAGATTTTGAGACATATTGTTTATTTTGGGTTGCGGTTTAAAAGAATTCAGGCTACGCCACTACACCTACGTAGTCGAGAATCTTTTGAACCTGTTGTTCGATTGAGATGTGTGTAGTGTCAATTTCAATTGCATCGGCGGCCTTCTTGAGAGGCGCGTTGGCACGGGACGAGTCCAGGCGGTCGCGTTCCGTCAAATTCTTGAGGACTTCCTCATAAGTCACCTTTTCGCCTTTTTCAAGGAGTTCCTTGTAGCGGCGTTCGGCGCGCACGGCGACGTCTGTCACCATGAAAAACTTGTACTTCGCATCGGGGAAAACCACGGTTCCGATGTCACGGCCATCCAGGATGCAGCTCTGCATTTTACCAATTTCACGCTGCTTGGCGGTCATGGCGGCGCGGACAGACGGCAGGGCGCAGTAGATGCTCACATTGTTCGAGACAAGCATGCCGCGGATTTCCTGCTCATGGGATTCGCCGTTAATGAGAATGTGGTTTTCGGAATCAAACCCAAGAACGAGGTTCTTGAGAAGATCATCCATCGCGGGGCCTTCCTCGGCCTTGAGTCCCTTCTGCAGGGCGGCGAAAGTAACGGCACGGTACATGGCGCCAGTATCGAGATACGTGATGCCCAGGGCTTTCGCCACGAGTTTTGCCGTGGTGCTCTTGCCGGTACCGCTTCCGCCATCGAGGGCGATAATGAAACAATCACTTGAGGTTGCCATAAGTAGGGCGAAAGATAGAAAAAAGAAAGGCCTTGGAAACGGTTCCAAAGCCAACAAGCCACTTTAAAGCAAGCATTTTTCCCTTTTTACCATATACCGTAATAATAATAGGTTGCTGTACCTTCCCATTCATCTACAAATATCATTTCGGAGCCATTTTCATAAATAGTCAATTCCCAGTCGTCGCCATAGAACTGATAATAATAATCGCCACCATCATAGCCTTCACTATATTCATCCCTGCTATAATACAGAATACGACCTTTCCAGTCCAAAGTCGCATAGCCATCATAAGTTATCTGAATTCGAACAGACACGCTTTGCGGCAAGGCGTAATCATCCGAACAATCATACGCACCAAAGCTGTCATAACGGCAGTCCGCCACATAATAATACCGGTAGCTTCTATCCACGGAACCGCCATTACTACTCGGACCAACACTCCAATCAGAGCCATCACGACCATCGGGACCGACGCTCCAATCAGTGCCACAGGCGGCAAGAAGCACCATGGAAAGAGAAAAAAGAACTATTCGAACCATACAACTTCCAAAAAAATCCCCCGACAACAGTCGAGGGTATAAATATACATTAATTTAAGCTACTTTGCCAAAGAGCGATTCGCAGATATTAGTAAGCAGCGTCGTCGTGAACAGATTCCGGAGCGAGAAGATCACGGGTGCTGCCATATTTACGTTTTTCTTCATCGGTCAGCTTGTTAGAGAAGACTTCCACTTTCTGTTCCTGATTGGCAGCTTCAGCTTCTTCCTGCATCACTTTCTGACCTTCTTCAAGGCGACGCTTGATGCGTTCATCTTCCATCTGCTTCAAGTTCGTTCCGACCTTGGCCTGATTTTCGGACATTTTGTAACGTTCATTCGCTTCGTCCATCTGGGCCTTGATGCCGACAAGGCGACCATCGCTATCGACCCTGAGCCCCGCCTTACGAAGTGTAGAAAGCTGGAGACGGCGAGCAGCAACCTGATATTCGGACTTAAATTCATAGCCGTCGGAACTGATTTGCGAAGCTTCCGACTCGGTCACATAATTTAGAGCTTCCTGCCAGCGCGAGCTCTGCACGCACGACGTGAATATCGCCAAAGCATTATCCAAGGCTTCAGCCTCACTGACAGCCGGCTTATTCCCTGCGCAACCCATAAAATACAGGGCAATGGAAGACAAAAGAACTAAAATTTTTTTCATATATTTGCTCTCCTAAAATATTCCTCCCCAAATATATCTATTTTAATCACAAAATTGGCTTACGATACTAAATTTTTACGTAACGAGGCTCACTTTATACAAAGTTCTAATTTTTTCCATCTAGAATTTCTAAATTTACCGCACCTATGAACGAAAATACCCCAGCAGTTTCCGGAAACGGCGAGCAAAACGTCACCGAAAACACCGATATTTATAAAATCAGTACCTCCGACGGACGCGAAATCATCCTTATCGGGACGGCGCATATTTCCAACGCCTCCAAGGAACTCGTAAAACAGACCATCGAGCAGGAAAAACCGGATACCGTTTGCGTTGAACTTGACGAAGGACGCTACAAGTCCCTCAAGGAACCGGACCGCTGGAAAAACACCGACCTGAAGGAAGTCATCAAGAAAAAACAGCTTGCAACGCTCATTGCGAACCTCGTATTGGGGTCTTACCAAAAGAGGATGGGCGCACAGACTGGAGTCAAGCCGGGCGCAGAGCTGAAGGAAGCTGCTGAAATCGCAGAGAGCAACGGAACACAACTGGTGCTCTCGGACAGAGACATCAAGATTACCCTCAAGCGCGCTTGGGCATGCACCCCGTGGTACCGCAAGTTCAGCCTCCTCGGAGGGCTTTTCGCAAGCATTTTCGACAAGACGGAAATCAGCGAGGAAGACCTCTCCAAGATAAAGGAGCAAGACGCTCTCAGCACCATGATGCAAGAATTCGGCAAGACGTTCCCCGAAGTGAAGCAGGTGCTGATTGACGAACGCGACCAGTTCCTCGCAAGCAAAATCAAGAGCGCACCGGGCAAAAAGATTGTTGCAGTCATCGGCAAGGGCCACATGAAGGGCATCGCAAGAATCATCGAAACAGATGAAGAACTTCCGAGCGAAGAATCCATCACGGTCATACCGAAGGGCGCTCCTATCTGGAAAATTATCGGCTGGGCCATTCCTGTCGCCATCATAGCAAGCATCCTGTTCGTTGGTTACGAGGCGGGCTTTGAGAAGGCAGGCGTGCTCAGTCTGCAATGGGCGATGTACACAGGCGGTGGCGCCATGCTCGGCACGATTATTGCAGGAGGTCATCCGCTCACCGTGCTTGTAGCCCTCGTCATGGCGCCTTTCACAGGTCTCACACCGCTTATCGGAGTCGGGTTCTTTACGGCACTCACGCAAGTTTATATGCGACCGCCGCGGGTACAGGAAATGGAGACTCTCTCTGACGATATTTGGCAGGTCAAGCGCTGGTGGAAGAACCGCGTGACGCGTGTGATTCTCTGTTTTCTCTGTCCGGGCATTCCGGCCATCATCGGCAAGGTTCTCGCGATTCTCGAAATCTACAAGGCGTTCTAGACCATATACAGACGAATTTTTAGGCGAGCCTTCCCACGCGGAAGGCTTTGTTGCATAAGCCACGACGCAAACAAACTAAATCGCACTAATTAAGCATAAACACGGATAAAACCAGCATTTTTTCTTATTTTATCCGTACTCCACACCTACTAGACTTCACAAGAAGCACAAACAAACCAAAAAAAACAATCTGCAAGTACGGATAAAAAGGGCTCACTGGATAAAGTCCGTGGCAAAACAAATTGCAAAAACAAAGACGAATGGATAAAACGCAATAAAATGGCCATAAGCAAGATGTTTATTCAATTAAAACGAAGAAAGGCTGTTGTTGTGAGAATAAATCGTCGGCCA
>JAZLIJ010000125.1:0-3827 GCA_045617325.1 Fibrobacter sp. | reverse complement strand
CGCGTAGTGGTCCGCCCCTCATCCAGCCCTTTCATACCTCATTTTCAATTTTGAGAAGCGACAGACGCAAAGATTGCGTTGTTGGTATTTCGTTCATACAAAAAGGCTTAAAATTTAAAATCTAACCAGCCGCGTTTTTTTCAAAAAAACTCCCCCCAAAAGAGGTGTTTTAGAGCCTTTGTGGCCGCAACCTACATCAAGTTGCAGGACGCCTACGTGTCTGAATCCAACAAGGTCGGTTCTTGGAGACTCATTGGTTACGTTGCGCCGGGTGCGAAGAGCGCTAGCGAAGTGGGTTCAACCACGAACTTTGCATATACCGCAGGTTCTGAGCTTGCTGTGAATGCTACCTCTGGTGAGGCTGTTGCTGGTTTTGACGCAGTTACGTGGACCGTTAAAACTCGTGTCGCATTGAACGACTGCCCGATTGATACCGAGAACGCATGGAAATTGGCAGTCAAGGGTGCATCCAACGGCAATAGCGTAGGCTTTACGGCTACAGTTGATCCCAACTGCGAACAGTTGACCCCGTCCTTCAATCTGATCGGCAAGTAATCAACTGCTGATGTCTAAAGCTTACAATTCAGGTTCCCCCAAACGTGGGGAGCCTTTTTTGCATACCCATCCTCCGCGCCCCCCCCCCTCCACGGCTTCACGTCACCTGGAGCGCAGCGATAGGGTCCAGAACAACATTCCTCGCGCACTACCCTTTGTTATTCCCGCGCAGGGCTTTGGTCTCTTGCGTTTTAGCGCTTAGCGATTCATGATCCCCTTTGTAGGGACAGGAATCCCGCATTCATTCGAAAAAACATGCTCGATACTCGGTCTAGCCAAGCATGTCGTGGATGAATTCCGCTTCTTTTTTCCATAAGTCAAAAAACTTATTTTTCCTTCTAAGTTAGACATCATTTCCAACCCCCGTTATCCATTACTTAACCGGAAGGCTTTGCATTCCCTATCCTCGTCACTGCCGACCTAATTACGCTCCTTGCATTTCAAGGGAGAATGCAGCAAAGGATGAGAAAAAAGCAAAACGTGATGAAAGAAAACGATCACTCCTCGAAAAGGATATTTCATCCTAATCAATCATTCGCCAAGCAGCTCTTTCAACCGCTTAACAACATCAAGCGGAAGAGAAAATTCTCTGGAAATATCTTCAACAGAATCACCCCTGCCAAGATGTTTCATTGCAACGACGCGTTATAAATTATGAGAGGGATAGTTTGGCGGCGGGGCCGCAATTCAATTACTTCGTTCTGGAGGGAGCAACGATATCAATAGAATCCATGCTAATTCAATCTCATAATTCATACTTCATAACTCATAATTCTTCTTGGCCCCGGAAAACTTCAGAAACTTTTTTGCCATGGAAAATCCCGACAATAAAGGAGGATGCTCGCGGCGAATGCGGCGAGTCAATATTTATCGTTTGTTGTTAAGTGGAATTTGTATTGCGGGCGGAGGGGCCGCAATTCAATCACGCTCTACACAGCAAGAAGGAGCCGCCTCCCCGTTATGCGACGTCCGTTATGCGACATTCGTTGTGCGGACCGGCCGGCTTCCCTGACCGAAACTTGCAACTCTGCCAGGAGCAAGAAAATGCAAGATATGCGGACAGATTAAACTTAACGAAATGGGACTTGTGTTAAGGAAAGAATACAGTATTGATTCGCCTAAAACCCCATTTTCGCATCACCATTCCTTATCCACCCTCGACCTGCGTTCAAGGGCAAATCTTTTTAACCAATAAACACAAAATGCCCGCACACCCACGGGCAAATACCTTGCCTTAGTCATGGAAAAATGCAAGCATTTTCCCGCGATACCGCCTTTTAAATCTTCTTCAAAATGAACATGTGGCCCGGAGCCTTCGCAGGGTCAAGACGCACAAAATTCCTATTGCCACGCCACACGTAGCTTTCATCCGTGATTACATCCTTCAAGAAGAAGAATGCATCCTGAGAAAGACCTAGCTTTGCCATGTCGAGTTCCACCATGCCTTCCTGGGCGTTGTCCATGTCCATGTTGCAGACGCAGAGGATGACGTCGTCGCCGGTCTTCTTGGAGTAGACCATCAACTGGTCGTTCGCGCAATAATGGAAGTCGAGGTTGTCGTATTCCTGCAGGGCGGCATGCTCCTGGCGGGCGGTGTTCACGCGGCGGACGAAGTCCTGGATGCCAGGGCCCTTCCAGTTATGGACCTTGTACTGGTACTTTTCGCTATCGGCGAGTTCTTCCTTCACGGGGCTCGGAATATTTTCGCAGAGCTCGAAGCCGTTGTACATGCCGGTAAGGCTGCTCAAGCTGGCGGCGAGGAAGTAGCGCTGCTTGAAGGCGTTCGGGCCCTTGTAGGCAAGGTACTTCGGGAAGATGTCCGGAGTCGTCGGGAAGAAGATACCGCGCATGTACTGCTTGGCGTCGCTCTGGGTGAGTTCCTTCAAGTACTGCTCGAATTCCCACTTGGCGCTGCGCCAGGCGAAGTACGTGTAACTCATGTCGAATCCGGACTTTGCCAAGCGGTGCATCATCTTCGGGCGGGTGAAGGCTTCGGCGAGGAACACGAGTTCCGGGCGCTTTTCCTTCACGTCGGCGATGAGCCATTCCCAGAACGGGAAGGGTTTGGTATGCGGATTATCGATGCGGAAGATTTCCACGCCCTTGTCGGCCCAGAACAAAATAATGTTCTCGATTTCCTGCCAGAGGGCCTTGTAGTTCTTGTTGTAGTAGTCGAACGGGTAGATGTCCTCGTACTTCTTGGGCGGATTCTCGGCAAACTTGATGGAGCCATCCGGTTCGTGGTAGAACCATTCCGGGTGCGACTTCACGTACGGATGGTCGGGGCTGCAGTTGAGGGCAATGTCCAAGGCGAGGCGGAGACCCTTACTGCGGGCGGTCTTCGCAAAGTGTTCGAAGTCCTTCATACTGCCGAGTTCAGGGTCCACATCGTAGTGGCCGCCGTTCTTGTTGCCAACGGCATACGGGCAGCCAGGTTCCAGCGGATTCCCCTTCTTGTCGGTCTTTGCATGCAGGGCGTTGTTTGCACCTTTACGGTTCGTGACGCCAATCGGGTGAATAGGCACAAGGTAAACTGTATCGAAGCCGAGGCCCGCAATGTAGTCGAGCTGCTTTTCGCAGTCCTTCCAGGTCGCGCTCTTCTTCGGGTCCGTGCCCTGGCTCTTCGGCCACATTTCATACCAGGTGCCCACGCGGCTGTAAATCGGGTCCACGCGGAGTTTCATTACGGGGCTTTCGGTAGGAACGTCCTTCGGTTCCTTGGTCCATGCGCAAATCTTGTATTCGTAGTAGCCGATGTTGTTCACGACAAACGAGCCTTCCCAGAGGTCGTTATCGACAAAGTGCATCGGAGCCTGTTCCCACTTGACCGTAGAAGGCTTCGCGGCTGACTTCGCGCCCTTCTTCGTTGCGGTTTCCGCAGGCACGTGGCGGTAGAAAATCGCGGCATCGTACTTTTCGTGGCTGTGGCGGAAGATGTCCGCCGTAAGCGTCACCGTGTCGCCCGGTTCACGCTTAATCATAAAACGCCCGCCTTCAATTTGCGGACGAATGTTTTCAATAACGAGATTGTCTTTTAAAGTAGGAATTGTTGCCATAGTGACAAAAAATTAGCAAATTAACAATTAACAACGAACAATTAACAATTAACAATGAACACAAATGCGTAGGTTGAGCGTCGCGGCCAAGGTGGACGCTTTCAGCGTCCATGGCTGCGCTCACAAATAATCATAAACGAGTTTACGATTGCTTGATTCGCTTGCGCATTGTTGCTTGGACTCCTGTCCTCGCGCCTGTCCTCGCTTGACGGGGAT
>JAZLIJ010000124.1:0-7026 GCA_045617325.1 Fibrobacter sp. | reverse complement strand
TAATTTCAAAAGCAAAGATGAAATCCACCAGCCAAATCGTTAAATACCGCTTTTTGGCTGGTGTCAAATGCACGAGAACCACCAAAACGCGCACCTAATTTCAAAAACAAAGATGAAATCCACCAGCCAAATCGTTAAATTTTGCTTTTTGGCTGGTGTCAAATGCACGAGAACCACCAAAACGCGCATCTAATTTCAAAAGCAAAGATGAAATCCACCAGCCAAATCGTTAAATTTCGCTTTTTGGCTGGTGTCAAATGCACGAAAACGGCCAAAACGCGCATCTAATTTGTTTTCCTCGGGTTTAAAATGAGCTCCTATAAGATCTACTTTGCTAAGTAACCTTATTTTATGCGGTTTTGCAAGCGATTTGCCGTTGAAAAAATCAGAAAAATTCGATAAATTCCTTACTTTTGGGTCAAATTCTGACGCCTTTGACGTTCACTCTACGCCTCTGCAATGTATACGAAACTTGAAGCCTTGGTTTTGTAGTTTGGTTATCCTCAATGAGCAAAAATCAATTAATTTGTTTTTACAGCGTTTGGCTTGAACGCTTTTGCAGTGTTTGGGAAAGTCAAAATGGAAATTTTTTTTGATAGATTTCTAGTTGAACTAAAAAGTTTTACCGAATACTAATAATTCATAATTATTCACAAACCTAGTACATGCTTGCGGGCGGGTTGTTGTCGTCCATTCCCGGCAGGTCGGGATTTACGGGCATGTTCGCGAGCGGGTCTTCCGGTTCCACCTGGATGTTGTAGTAGACATTGTTCTTCAATTCATCTTCGATGTAAAAGAGCGTGCCGCCCATGGCGCTTCCGCAGCCGGCGCATGCGCCCTGGTAGCGGATTTGCAGACGGAAACCGTCGATGAGGTCGATGATTTCGATGTCGCCACCGTCGCCTTGCAGCGTTCCGCGGACGGACTTGTGCAGCCATTCCTCGATTTTTTCGATTTTCTGAATCTTGGTGAGCGCGTTCCACTCGGCATCGGCTTCGGCGCGTCCTTCGGCGGTCTGGGTGCGGTACTTGATGCGCTCCATCTTCTCGCGGACGAGTATTGCGACGCCTTTCTTTTCGGGGTAGACTTCTGCAATTCTCTGAATCAGCGTTTGCATTTGGGCGATTTCAGCGGCATCCGCTGGAATGGAGCGGACTTCGGGGACATCGCGCAGTTCCTCTTCGATGGAAACCGCTGTGATGGCGCATGCCTCGTCGATGGTCTTCATCTGAATTTTCTTGCAGAATGTGTCGGCGAGGGCCGTGAAAATGGGACCGCCGTATGTAAAGAATCTTGTTTCCAGAATCTTGTCGCAGTCGGGGTCGATCATCAAGTAGACCTTGAGACTTGCTTCTTTCACATCGACCAGGGCAAGGCCCTTTTCGTCAGCTTCAATCTGGAAAATCGCCCCGCGGTACTTGGGGGCCTTTGCAATATCTTGCACCTTTTGAGAAAGGGTAGAAGTAATTTCTTCGCTCATGCGCCCAAATGTAGAAAAATGCCTTGAGCATAACAATCCGAATGTGGATGTATTCGCAAAAGAAGCCGCATTTCTGCGGCTTGTTTCACTGTCGTTTTGCTAAAGCTGCCTTCAAGGCCGCGATTTCGGAATCCTTACGCGCCAATTCAACGCTATATTGAAGTTCCAATTGCTTTTTTTCCTTGAAGAATTCTTTGCGGGCTTCCATTCTCCCTTCTTCGAGTCCTTCTTTGCGACCTTTTTTAAGTCCTCGGTTATGAGCTTTGCACCAGGCTCCGGCCAGGACAATTTTGTAATCATCTTCGTGACTCATATTTGTAACCTGCGATTTTAAAAGTTCTTGGTCTGCGTTTTTTACGCGGATACGGTTCAGAGCCTCTTCCACGGCGCTGTTCCCGAAGGTTGGAAGCTCTTTTCCGTCTTTTGCATGGTTTAAGAGGTAGAGCCATGCGTCCAAAGCTCCGTTTACTTCCTTTTCTTTTTTCTTGAAGTTCGGGAGGCTGATAATAATATACTTATTCTTTGGAAAGATGGAAATAGGGCGGTTTTCACTCAAGTTATTGCGGCTACAGAGGAACCATTCGTCCATATACTTTTTCCTGTTTCTTGCTTTGGGGAGGTTGAAATCGCAGAGCCAAATAGAAATGGTTTCCGGCAGTTCATAGCGGTGGTTCTCGCGTTCTTTTTTAGTGAGCTTGCGGAATTCTTCGGATTTTTCCATATCCCTCTTTCCCTTGATAATCAGAAAAGCCTTGTAAAGAATAGCCCTGTCGATGAAAAAGTCGTGCTCCGCCTTTTGCATTTCGATATCGAGAAATCTTCCGGTACCTGTGGTTGCGAAAATGTCGAAGCGAACCTGCTTGATTGTCGATGCCCGAAAACTGACTTCCTGTTCAAAGTTGAAGGAAATTTTCTTGATTTTGTCTTTCCCTTTGAGCCTCAGCACTCCATCAAGGAAATCCTTGAGCGCTGATTCGCTGTCGAAAAGTTCCTTAAATGCAGGACCATACGTTGGGTCCAAATAAACCTGTCCAATGAGTTCAGCAGGAATATTCCTCGTTCTTTTTTTCTTCTTTGTCTTGTTCATGAAACATCTTTGTTTAAGCTTTTGGTTGCGCCAAGTCGCGAACGTGGAATTCCCCCGTCTATATGTATACACGACGAAATGCGAAAAAAGTTCAATTTTTGATGTTTTTTTCTGAAGGCGTGTTTTTTGTGGATGAAAATTTTCTTTTTGTCTTCAAAAATTTTACGTTGAAAGCGTTGCTTTGAATGACTTGAACATTGTATTATTGGTTGTTTGAAAAAGTTTGTGCAAGTTTGATTGGTGTTGCTATTGCTGTGTTCATTTTTCACTGATGTGACTATCAATAGAAAACAGGTTTACTGACTGCCTTATAGTAGTGATACGCTGAATGTTGCTTTCGGAATACAGCGAAATGATGCTATGGAATAAGATGACGAAAATTTGAAAAATATTTATTTTGATTGTTATGGAAAAATTTGTAAGAACTTTACTTGTAATATATTCGCTATTTTTATTTGCCTGTGGTAATGAAGTGGCTTCTTCAAATGAAATTACGATTTCTGATAGCGATGATAGACGAATGTCTTCAGAAAAATGGGTCGATATAAGCTCCTCTCAGGAAAAACAAGAGAAAATTTCTGGTGGGATTTTTTCTTCAGAAAAATTCACTTCTTCATCTGAAGAGAAGGTTTCTTTAAGTGCTTTTTCTTCGTCATCTAGAGGAGAATCATCTTCAAGTGGACTTTCTTCATCTGGCGAACAATTTTCGTCAAGTGCTCGTACGAGAATTTGCCCTCCTGAACCGAGCTCGTTGAATTTAAATGAAGTATTTGATAATCAGAAAAAGGCGTTGTTTCCTGATACATGTGAAATGCAGTTGAAAATTCTTGTTAAAGCTTCTATGATTAATATGGAACTCAAAATGTCAATTCTTACTGCTGGGCCGAACAAGTCTATTTTTACTACGAAATCCAGCTTGGTCCAATATAAAACTGTAAAAAATAATGGATGCATTTCTGTGACAAATTTAAAAAATGGTGATCGTATGCCTGCGTCGGATGCGGATTCTAATCCGTTGGATTTTGCCGTAATGGGGACCATAGAGGATTATTCTGGGGCTGTACTTGAAGATTCTTTATGGAAAATTATACCGATTGATGAAAAAACTCCCACACTTTACTATTCAACTTGCGATGAGCGAATAATGAAAACATTTTATGTTTCTGATGATTCTGTGACTACGCTTACATATACGTATTTTGACGAATTTGCTGAGATTCCGGGTGCAATGGAATCTATACGTATGGAAAGGTCTGTGTATCTTAGTGATGCGTCTATGCGAGAAGCTTTGAAAGCTGACTCTATGGATGTGTTATATGATATAAAGGTGTTGGCCGCTAAACAACGTCATATTCTTCCTGCAAAAATGTTTAATATTGATGGATGCCCTTATAATAATTAAGGCAAATTACATGTTGTAAACAGAGCTTTGTAAAAACATTGTGCTCCTGTATTTAAATGCAAAAAATCCTGCCGAAGTTTAAACTTGGCAGGATTTTTAATGAATTTTTTTTTGCGCTTTATCAGGCTTGGCGCTCTTTGTGCGCAAGCCTTTCGGCTCGGTCATGGAAAAAATGCAAGCATTTTTTTCGCGACTCTCGCCTTATTACGCCTTGATAATCGTATCCTTCGCGAGGACGACGATTCCGGATTCGGTGACGTGGAAGAGCTTCTTGTCGCGCTCGAGGTCGTAGCCGATTTGGAAGCCGGCGGGGATGTGCAGGCCTTTTTCGACGATGGCGCGGCGGACTTTGGCGCCGGGGCCGATGGTCACGTTCGGGAAGAGGATGGATTCTTCTACAAGAGCATCCTTCTGGATGGTGACGCCCGGCGAGAGAATGCTCTTCACGACGGTGCCGCCGCCGATGATGCAGCCTGCGGAGACGATGGAATCGACGGCCGCGCCCTGATGGCTCTCGTTGTCGCCAGCGAAGAAGCGGGCGGGGGGCTGGTTCCAGTTGAATGTGCGAATCGGCCAGTAGTTGTTGTACAAATCAAACGGCGGATTTTCGGAACAAAGGTCCATGTTCGCTTCGAAGAACGCGTCGAGCGTACCCACGTCGCGCCAATAGCCCTTGGTGCTTGCCTGTTCGCCACGGACGATATTTGTGTTGAAATCGTACACGTAAACCGGATATTCCTTGAACAGACGCGGGATGATATGCTTGCCGAAGTCTGTTGCACCGACGTTAGCGCCCTTCAAAAGTTCGCGCACAAGGAACTTGCTTGTGAAAAGGTAGTTGCCCATGCTTGCGAGGCACCAGCCCGGATGTCCTGGCATTTCCTTCGGGTTCTTCGGCTTTTCCTCGAAACCAATCATGCGGTTGTCGTTGTCGACTTCGATAATGCCGAATTCGCGCGCCTCGGAAACGGGGACGGGGATGGCCGCGATGGTGAGGAGCGCTGCACGGGAGAGGTGGAAGTCAATCATCTGGTTGATGTCCATCTTGTAAATATGGTCACCGCCGAAAATGGCGACGAGGTCCGGGCGCTCGTCCGTAATGAGATTGATGTTCTGGAAGATGGCGTCGGCGGTTCCCTTGTACCAGTCTTCACCGGTACGCATCTGTGCTGGCACCAAATCGACGTACTGGTCGAGGCTTGCGTTCAGGTTCCATGCGGCGGAAATATGCTTGTTCAAGGAATCCGACTTGAACTGGGTCAGCACCTTGATCTTGAAAATGCCCGAGTTGATGAAATTGTTCAGTACAAAGTCGATAATGCGGTAGGTTCCGCCAAAGTGGACGGCAGGTTTTGCGCGGTCGCGGGTGAGCGGCTGCAAACGGCTGCCTTGGCCACCGGCCATGATCATGCAAAGGATGTTTTTCTGGTGTTCTCGAGAATAGGACCAGCTCATATTACCTCTTATATACACATAAAAATTTTACAAGCCTAATTTATCTTTTTTTTAATTGGAAAACCGCCCCTTTTTTAAAAAAAAGCAAGTTTTTTATAAATATTTTGCCCAAAGGTTGGTTGGACTGTCGGGGGCTGTTCGGGGAAAGTTCGTGTAATTTTGCACATTTGATGTTTTTTTTTGAAAGAGCATGGTGTCGTTCGCTCTTTTTTTTGTTAATTTTTTGCACGTTCGAAATTTCTCGAAAACAAACGTTAACCAAATGGAGCTCATAATGAGTCTTACTCTTAGCGATATCAAGCACCCGAAGATCAGTACTTGGGTGAATGAAATGATTGCCATGTGCGAACCGGACAACGTCGTCGTTGTCGATGGTTCCAAAGAAGAATACGATGCCCTCATGCAGAAGTGCGTGAAGGCTGGCCTCGCTACTCCGCTCAAGAAGAAAGAAAACTGCTTCTTGTTCCGTTCCCTCCCGTCTGATGTGGCTCGTGTTGAATCCCGTACCTTCATCTCCTCCGTGAAGGAAGAAGATGCTGGTCCGACCAACCACTGGATCGACCCGGTCGAACTCAAGCAGACCATGCGCGAACTCTACAAGGGTTGTATGCACGGCCGTACCATGTACGTGATTCCGTTCTGCATGGGCCCGCTCGGCTCCGCCATCTCCAAGAACGGTATCGAAGTCACGGACTCCGAATACGTCGTTCTCAATATGGACATCATGACCCGCGCCGGTAAGAAGGTCCTCGACATTTTCAATGCCGATGTGAACGCTGACTTCGTCCCGTGCCTCCACTCTGTGGGTAAGCCGCTCCGCAAGTGCGAAAGCGACAACGGCATCTGGCCCTGCGCTGACGTCGAATACAAGTACATTTCCCAGTTCCCGGAAGAACACCTCATTTGGTCCTACGGTTCGGGTTACGGTGGAAACGCCCTCCTCGGCAAGAAGTGCTTCGCTCTCCGTATCGCTACCGTTCTCGCTCGCGACGAAGGCTGGCTCGCTGAACACATGCTCATCCCCAAGCTCACGAACCCGAAGGGCGAAGTCAAGTATGTGACTGGCGCATTCCCGTCTGCTTGCGGTAAGACTAACCTCGCCATGCTCATCCCGACAATTCCTGGCTGGAAGGTCGAAACCATCGGTGACGACATTGCATGGATGAAGTTTGGTGCTGATGGTCGTCTCTACGCCATCAACCCGGAAGCCGGTTTCTTCGGCGTTGCCCCGGGTACTTCTGCAAAGTCCAACAAGAACGCTCTTATCTCTGCAGAAAAGAACACCATCTACACGAACTGCGCCCTCACTGAAGACGGCGACGTGTGGTGGGAAGGCATTGACTACGCTGCTACTGGCAAGCTCGTCGACTGGAAGGGCAAGACCCGTGATGCCATGCCGAACGACAAGGCCAAGAAGGGCGAAGAAATGGCTCACCCGAATGCCCGCTTCACCGCTCCTGCCGAGCAGTGCCCATGCATTGCTAAGGAATGGGAAGATCCGGCCGGCGTGCCTATCTCTGCAATCCTCTTCGGTGGCCGTCGTCCGTCCACCATTCCTCTGGTCCACCAGTCCCTCAGCTGGAACCACGGCGTGTTCCTCGG
>JAZLIJ010000123.1:0-3045 GCA_045617325.1 Fibrobacter sp. | reverse complement strand
TTCTTCGGCAATGGTGGATTTACCGATACGCCTCGCTCCCTCGATGAGCAGGGCTTTTTTCCCCTGGGTGGTGTTTTTCCACTCAAGCAGCTTGGAATAGATTTTTCTTTTGAAGGCCATAATATTTTAAGGTCCAAGAGTGCGCAAGTATAAATATATCAAAAATAAAGAGAATGCGCAAGTATCTTAGCAAATTTTTCTTAGATAGTGCGCACAGAAATACCCCAGATTACAATCTATTAAACTTTCTCATTTCCTTATCCAAGAATGTATCCACGTATTTGGCGTAGATCAAGGTCGTATCCAAATTTCTATGGCCGAGCAGTTTACTTGTGGCAGGCAACGGAATGCCCAAGGAAATACAGGTCGTAGCAAATGTATGTCGAGCCAAATGACAATGAAGGTACTTGGGAAATCCCAGCTTTTTGGCAGCCTTGCGGAGCCTGCGATTGAAAGTACAGTTTTCTACCACATGGAACACAGGTTCCTCGCCCTTTAACTTCGTAGGAAGCAGCAGCCGCGCCTGAACAGGAATCGGAATATACACCTCCTCCCCCGTCTTACGGGTCTGTTTACGAATTTTCCAGTCGTAGATTTCATTTGCAGAAAGCGAACACAGATCACTATAGCGCAGCCCCGTAAAACAGCTAAACAAAAACACCCGAACACACTCTTGTTCTTTCTCTGTTAATTTGTACTTATTGTCCGTAAAATTCAGGTAAAGCTGCTTCAGTTCTCGCGTTGTCAGAAAGCCACGGCGCGTATAGACTCGGCCGATTTTCACACCCACAAAGGGATCGTTTTCAATTAGTCCCTCCTTACGCAAGCGGTTGACAAAAATCCGAAATACCGACAACGCCTTTGTCACAGTCGCAGGCTTGTTCCCCTTCTCCTGCAGATGAACCTTAAAATCACGAATCATCTTTTCATCTATGGAATTACATTCCATCTCCGGCATAAAGTCACGAATCTTTCGCAAGTTCCATTGATACGTCCTGATTGTCGCCTCAGTCAATTCACCAGGATTATTCTTCAAATCTTCAATTGCAGCATCATAAAAAAGCATATAGCCTCCAGTTTAACCCGGAACATTCCGAGCTGACGCAAACATTAAAAACACAAACAATAAAGTCAACACAACAAATACAAGCCTACGAAAAGTACTTGAGAATACGTGAAGTTGGAGCAGGCTTACATTTCCGAAGCAGGTGTTGTTCTCGGTAACTACAAGATTATCGGCTACTCTACTCCGGGTCAGGCAAACTTGACAACAAACTTTGACTATACTGAAGCAACTAGGACCTGGAACGAAAATACAGTAGCACTGTCTTCTACTGCTATCACCAACGCATGGCAGGCAAAGAGCCGAGTCAAGTTGAATGATTGTGATAATGAATCTGTTTGGTCCATTTCCGTTGCCGCATCCACAACTAACGCTGGCGAAGCTACTTTCACTGCAGTTCTTCCGACCGATACGGACTGCCAGGCTTTGACTCCGTCTTTTGATAAGATCGGCAAGTAACCTAACAGCAAAAAAAATGTAAAAAAGGGCTCCCGTATGGGAGTCCTTTTTGTATAGATTCGTTTGACCAGATTACTGACCGATTTTGCTGAATGTCGGGGTAAGCGGAGTGCAAATAGAGGAGGTGGATGCACTGAAGGTTACAAGAGCGCTAGAAATGGTGCCCTTAATCTGCCATACGTTTGCATCACTCACAGCACAATCGTTAAGAACAACCTTGTTCTTGGCCTGCCACAGAGCGGTTGCGCTTGCGGTGGTGATAGTACCATTAGTGTAAGAGCCCTGCTGAGAGTAGTCAAAGTTGGAACCACTGGTAGAAATAGAGTCAGCTGCACTGGATGCTGCAGGAGCCTTATAACCAATCATGGTCCAACCACCAATGGCGTTACTTTCAGAGAAATAAGCTTCCTGCAACTTCACGTAGGTTGCTGCAATCATTATCCGGTTTGGACAATCCTTTTTGGATTGTCGGTCCCTGCAAAAAATATCACTGCTGAGATTAAATGTAGCTTACCGGCACAGCATCAACATTTTCGGTTAGCGGAAAGTAAGTTGAGGACAGACACACGACCGCGCCCTTTCCTGTATTAAGTGATTCCAGTACAGAAAAATTTTTAGTATCGTCTTTCTTTGGCGATGATGACTTCTTGAACTCTATCGGGTACAGAATTCCGTTTTCATCGATGATTAAATCGATCTCTTTTTTTTGTTGGTCACGATAGAAATAAGCTGAGCAACGCTTGCCGTTGTGCATGTAGCTTTTTAGAATTTCGGCAATGGCGAAGTTCTCGAACAAAGCGCCGTTCTGGGCACCCGCTTCCGCAGCTTCTGGAGATAGCCAGCCGGTAAGGTAGCAAACTAGGCCGGTATCCCAAAAATAAAGCTTGGGGGTCTTCACGATTCGCTTAGTTATATTTTTGGAATAAGGTTCGAGCAAAAATACAAGGCCTGAATTTTTCAAGATGGAAACCCAGGATTTAACGGTAGGCACAGAAACCCCAACATCCTTTGAAATGTCGGTGTAATCTAGCATTTGTCCGCTACGGGCTGCTGCTGCCCGGATGAACTTGTAAAATTGCATCTCGTCGCCAATAGAAACAAGGTCACGCACATCGCGCTCAATGTAGGTTGTTACATACGATTTGTAGAATGTATCCCAATCCATGTCTTCGCGCGTTACCATTTTAGGGTAACAGCCTCGCCAAATCATGTCGTAACATTCAGTAAGGGTGAGTGACTTTTGTTCCTTGAGCGATGTTGTTGAAAACGGGGCTTTTTTAAAATTTCCGGTACGTTCCGCAATGGAAAATCCTTGGAGCTCTACAATTCCTATTCTCCCGGCAAGCGACTCCGTTACACCGCGCATCAATTGGAATTGTTGAGATCCGGTAAGCCAAAACAAACCGTCTTCCTGCTTTTCGTCAGCAATGATTTTGATATAAGGCAAAAGCTCTGGAGCGTATTGGATTTCATCAATCAGTACAGGAGGGGCAAAGCGGTCCAAAAATAGTTCAGGGGACTCC
>JAZLIJ010000122.1:0-1937 GCA_045617325.1 Fibrobacter sp. | reverse complement strand
AAGAAATTTTCAGGTCCTGGCTTGCGGCAAAGATTTCAAACTACAATTCCGACTTGTTTTACCAATCTCGAGAATATATCGACGCGTGCTACAAGAACGGAGAAATTTTGGCTGCGTAATCACCTGCCGGAACCGTCGTACGTAACTTACTTTCCATCCTGAACTCCACCGGCATTCCCCTCCAATCATAGGAAATTTTCAGGTTCTTGGAACGGTCCTCGATGAGATTTCCCTCGGAATCGTAGACACAAAAGACAGAATAGAAATACTTGACACAACCTATTACATTTAGTCACGACGAACCCTAACTTGGGGTAAACTGTCAGGGTTAACCACATCAAAAAGAACAAGCAAGCAAAAAAGCAATAATATAATTGGAAAAATAAAGAGCGACATAAAAACAATTGGTTTTTTCTTCCACTCTGCATTTGTTGCTAAATAACGAATGCGTCCTGTTTTTACAGCATCAACAATCGTAATCAATGAGATAACGGCTCCCAAAAAATAAAGCATAATTTTACCATTTTTTTGTAAGTTCAGTAATTTAACTATTCTGCAATGCGCATCAATAAAATCATCTATTTTCCCCAAAAATCAAGTTCATTCTCACATCTGGGATCGCGTATATTTGTTGCATCAGCAGGCGCAGGACCATCTGTTGGTAATAAAGACGAAGGCTGTCCTTCAAAAAGTATTTTATTCACCATGTTAGATGTAGCTTCATTCGCTGCAGATTGAAGCGTATTGGAAATAGGATTATCTGGTAAATATTTGGATAATCTCATGAAAGCAACGTCTACAAGTACATTAGTTGCCGCACCATCAGCACCATGTTCCATGTAACCATCAACAGCATCATTTAATAAAGAAACAGCGGCACCACCCGGAACAAAGGTTCCCGTTAAATTCGCCATAATTTTTCTTTCATAAGCTAAAGTTGTCATAGTTCCATTCCACAACATTTGACCTGCAGTTTCTAGCTGAGGCTTTACAGTCTGATTCACGAAAGATCCTAAAATCTGATTTTTCACACCATTCATGATAGCGTTTGCATCCTGATTTCCATCAGGGTCAACACGCATAATCGGATTATTTCCAGCATAGAGATACGGATTCTGGTACTGTCTCCTTGCATCCACGCTTGTCCACAATCCGAGCATTGGATCTAGGTACCTTGCGCCGAAGTAGTTCAGCTCGGTTTCGTCATCCTTTTCCTTCCCTGTAAAATTCTCGGTCACCTTGTCGGTGGGCTCCGTCAAGTCCACCTGCTCGCCGAAGGCGCGGTAGTCGTAGGCGGCCTTCACGCCGCCGGCGTAACTGGAGTACTTGTCGTTGTAGGGCTGCGTGCCGTACACGAGCATCGTGGAACCGAGGTGATTCTTGAGGAACCATTCGAACTCGGGGGTCATCTCGCCGACGTAAACAGGCTTGCCGTCCTTGTCAAGCGGGATGGCCGTCCCCGCCGCCTTTTCAGCGTCCTCGGGCAGGTAGCGGCCGAGGCCCTGAGGCAAGTTCACGACGACGGTCGTCTTGGGGGATGCGGAACGGCGCATGGCTTCGCGCACCTCGGTGCCGATGCCGGTGTAGTGCGTGACGTTTTCCACAGCCCAGTCGCTTGCCCCCAGGTCCCTGCGCAAGCGAGTCTTCGAGATGCGGTGACCCGAGCCGTCGTAGGCCATCAGGAGTTGCGTGGAATCGCACACGATTTTTTCGTGGATGTCGTAGCAGGCGTTCTGGCGTTTGAACTCCACGGGCATGCCGCGCCAGTCGTAGGCGATGGTCAGGTCCTTGGAGTAGTCTTTCGTCATGTTTCCTTCCGCGTCGTATTCGAAGTTGTCGCTTGCGCTCATGTCGCGCTTGTCGGCGGTTGTTCCGCCCATGCCGTTTGCGACGGACTTCAGTTTGTTCGTACTCTGATAATATACATATTCGCCGCC
>JAZLIJ010000121.1:0-10102 GCA_045617325.1 Fibrobacter sp. | reverse complement strand
GTGAGGTCCCGAATCAAGTTCGGGATGACGTAGAAGGGGAACGCAGAAGATTGCTCAAATCACATGAACAGCGCTTTTCTAGATGCAAAAAATTGTTCATTTTCTCACTATTCCCTAAACCCGCATTTCTAGAAGTTCACCTCATACTTCAAAGCCCGAAGAGCGACCCCATACCTCGTACCCAATTCGCATTTCCAGATGAATCAATTGTTTATTGTTAATTGCACAATCGCTACGCTCTTGTGCCAACAGCATGCAAGGTTATGAAGCAGCAAAATGCTTGCATTTTGATATTTCATAACCGCAGCTGCGAACGCCGAAGGCGTTCAATGCTAGGCTCGGAAATGTCCAAGCAGCAATGCGCAAGCGAATCAAGCAATCATAAACTTGTTTATGATTATTTGTGAGCGAAGCCATGGACGCTGAAAGCGTCCACCACGGCCGCGACTCTCGCCTTACGCATTTGTGTTAATTGCACAGTCGCTGCGCTCCCGTGCCAACAGCATGCAAGGTTATGAAGCAACAAAATGCTTGCATTTTGATATTTCATAACCGCAGCTGCGCACGCCGAAGGCGTTCAATGCTAGGCTCGGAAATGTCCAAGCAGCAATGCGCAAGCGAATCAAGCAATCGTAAACTCGTTTACGATTATTTGTGAGCGCAGCCATGGACGCTGAAAGCGTCCACCTTGGCCGCTTCACTCGCCCTACGCATTTGTGTTAATTGCACAATCGCTACGCTCTTGTGCCAAATGCTAGGCTCGGAAATGTCCAAGCAAGCTTGGCCGCTTCACTCGCCCTACGCATTTGTGTTAATTGTTAATTGTTAATTGTTAATTGTTCATCGCCCCTTCAGGGCCACTCGCTACAGCAAATTCGTAAACGTTCCAAGCACAAGCGCCAACAGCACCACATTCAAAAAGAACATTGCGCGCCGCACAATCATAAAGAAAATCGCCTGCCAATGAAACACGCCGTCAGACGGATCGTGCATCTCCTTGAAAGCCAAAAAGACATTGATGGCACCCGTCATAATGAGCATGATGGCACCAGGATAATACCCTTCGCCCCAAATCAGAACCGTGAGCAAAAGTCCGGAAATCGAAGCCAGCACGCCGATGATGATTTCCATCCGCAAAACAATCAGCTTCACCATCAGCGCCTTTTTCTTCGCGCACAAGTCCAATTTCTTTTCTTCATCAGTCATCGTTCCATTATCCATTCTTCAAAGACATCACAAGGAATAGGTCGTTGTAACAGAATAATGCGGTTTGCCCTTAAGCTTACCATTCAACGGGAAACTCACATCAAGTTTATTAATCAAACGACTAATGGATTTCGTCTGTGCAAAGCGAGCACCAAAACCAAGAACGTAAATCAAATCTTTGCGGCGAATATCCTTGATACTCCATGCGGTCTCGCCAACACTTCCAAACGCCACAAAGACAGGAACCAACGTTGCCACTTCAAAATCAGGGAACCAGCGCTGTTCCAGATTTCCATAGACACGAGCCTGTCCCGTATAGAATCCCGTCGGGAATCCGACAAAACCATCCGAGCCACCAAGGCTCAACTGAAAGCCCTTCTTCGCATCGTCATAGAAATCCACCAGTCCACTCAAGGCTGTCGAAAACTTATTTGACGGATGGAATATGTATTCCCCCTGGAACCTCGCATAAAGGTCGCGCTCATCGCCATGGTCCAGATAGAAATTTGCATAGGACTTGAGCGTCAGGTGATGCATATTGCGGCCAAGATAGAAATCAGCCCAAAAATCCAAACGGATGTCGTTGTCCGCAGACCCCAGCTGCTCGTAATTTTTTGAAAGTTGCGCCTTCAAGGAAAAACCCCGTTCCACATCCTCAGTCCACTTCACATTATGAAAATTCTTGATTTTCTCGTAACGCAAGTCTGAATACATCAAGTAAAAGCCAAGACGAGAATCCTTTCTTTCCGGAAGCCAGTCCCTCCACGCGGACATCGAATCAATCGCATACACATCGTCGCCATCCCTAAACAGATAGCGGAACAAATCCCCCTTCTTCGCCGTCATGCGCCTATAGTCATAAGTCGCCGCCACATAGAATTTACGCTGCGTTCCGCCAAACGAGCGACTCAAGTGGAAACTCAATGAATCGTTGATGAAATCTTCCACCTTCAAAAGTTCCACAGTTTCCTTTCCGTTATACTCAGGCAAATCATCCTTCGCATCGACAGGCTTATCGTACTTGGTGCTCCCCGCAGGCATATCGCCACTACCATAATAATGAGCAAAGGTCTTGTTCTTGAGGCCCGAAAGTGTATACGCCCACTGGTTCACGCTGCGGCTGAGGAATGGCACATACATCTTCCAGTAAGCCATGTAACCATCAGTATTGTAACTATACAAAAAGTCCAAGTGGTTATAGCGGAACAGAAAGTGCGGGTCAGCATATTCCATCTGCCACATATTGCGGAACTCGTCATGCCCATAGTAAAAACCAAGTTTCTGGCCAAGCCCAAGGAAATTGCTCTCCTGCACACCAATGCCCCAAGTCAGGTTGTCATAGCTCCAGTCGCTCCCCGAAAAGCCGAAGCTCACAGGAATCGTCAAAGTCCAGTTATCGCTCGTATGCACGTTGACCACATTCTTACCCTCTTCTTTAGCAACAGTAATCGCCGCATCCGAAAGAAAGTTCTGGTCTCGCAAAAAACGTTCCGACTCCAACAGGTAATCCAGGTTCACGGAATCGCCCTTATTGAACAAAAGTAACTTACGAATCGTCATCTCGCGCGTTTCAATATGCACCCAGTTCAAGAAATCGTAAGCCCACTTGTCATACTTGGTATGCGCCCTGGAATCATCAAAAGCATCCCCGATATCGTAATGAATTTCATCAACACGAAAAATCGAGGAGGAATCTACATAAGAAGCGTCCGTCACTAAAGAATCAGTTTCAGCAAACGCAACGGATGCAGACAAAAAAAGCAAAGAAAAAATTAGAATAATCACTTGGCAAATATACAAAAGAACACCGGACAAAAACCGGTGTTCGATTTTCCGCAACCGCAAGAGACAACTAAAAAACCGTTATTTGAAGCGATTGCACATTTTCTTATACACATTCATCTTTTTGCGCAAAGAAAGAGTGTCCTGCGTTACACCCGAAAAAAGGAACCTGAACCCCTCGTTTTCAAAAAGACAAGTAGCCTCCTTTTCGTTTTTCATACTATAGGGAATCGGTTTGAAATTAAGATTGCAGGATTTCGCTCCCATTTGGCCATAGAATTTGTACAGGCTATCCAACTGCGTCAACGTCATATAGAACGAGCGACTTCCTTGCGCATTTATGCTCTTCGACATATATTCCCCTCTCACATCCAACCGCACAATTTGTCCCAGGGGTACCGAGGACATTTCACTTATAAAACGATGCCATTCCTTTGCCTGTACGTCAGATTCCGCAGTTTTATCACAATACATGCGAATCTTCGACTCAAGCTGAGAATTCAAAGCATTGTCGTAGGAAAACTCGTTCAATTCGTCATAAACCTTCTCTATAAAGTTATAATCGATCCATTCACTAAAACCAGCATTGGTCATAAAACAGGAAACAGCACCAAGCTGTTCATTATAACGTTCCACAAAGAACTTCTTGCAACCGCCAACACCCCAAAAAGTCGCTATGACCGAAATGCAACAAAGCAGAGCAAAGAAAACCACAGTGGACTTGAGCGATACCGTATTTTTCTTCGGAAGTTTTTTGAACAAGGCGACTTTCCAAAAGACATTCGCCCCTCTTGAGAACCGATTTTTCATGCTCATGGACGGATTTTTGAAAAGTGAATAGAGAATCCACCAGATAATGAACGAATCCAGCAGGATTGATGCCACCAGGACCACGAACCGAACAATACAAGTAACGTTTTCCATTTTACCCTTTTTCTTCTTCTTTGTTTACTTTACGACCACTTCCAGGCAATTCTGTTATCCAAAAGAAGCGATAAAATTCGTCAAAACCTCTTTTTACCAAAATAATTTCCAGATGCGGTTACATAAAACTACACTCTATTTCTTTACATTGAATAAATAAAGTTGATTTTTATCCATTTTTGGATTATTTTATTAATGTTACCATTAGGTTTTGGATTTCTGCCTTTTTCAAAAGTGGTGCCTTATGGATGTAACGAGTAGAATTCTTTCTCAAAATGAAAGCGCTGCGAACCTGTTTGCAGGCAAGTTGCTCTTGGTTACTTGCGCGCTTTCCCTGATATTTACGCTCACCATCCTATTGATGGACACGTTTATCGACAATCAATTACTATTTTCTGTAGTTTTACTAGGGAATACAATACGTCTCCTCCTCTATCGCTACATATCCTGCAACAAAGGCAAGGGAAACTCCCTAAAGTGGCTCATCACCATCTACGCACTCATATTCGCCTCGACCATATCCGTTCTTATCGGTGAAGTCCTATACATCATGTTTGCATTCCCCATCTTGATTATGACCCGGTATTATGATTCCAGGAAAGTGTTCAAGACAAGCGCTATCACTATCATTTGGATATGGATATTCAGTTTTCTCATGATACCCATCGGCATCGTGACACAGACTTTCAGCCTTTACCATATCGCCTTTTCAGAAGCAGTCACAATAACCATCCAGCCAGGGTTACTCGGGCTTTTCAACGCTATCGCCACGGCCTACAATCATCTGTGTTACTCAACAATCATTAGTTCCATAGTATCCCTAAACTGCCTGTACCTCTTTATCTTCATAGCACTCACATTCATTGCAGCCTATATTGCGCAGAATGGCAAAAAAACAATTGACGCAGAAATCAAGTTCGCATTGAAAGAAGCTGAACAAAAGAGCAAAGAACTCGATATCATGAACGCTATCACAGAAAATATCGAGTGTTTTTACTTCATCGACCCTAACACCGGCTCATTTGAATTCAAAACGCAAAACAAAAACTCCAACATTGCAGAAATCGCAAAGCGTCTCACCCAAGGGCCAAACATCTTCGAAAACGCCAAAGCGGATATTCACAAAATCATCTTTTCCGAAGATCAGGAACAATGTCGCAAATTTTTCTCCAAGGAAAACCTGATTGAAATCTTGAATTCCGGAAAAACCCAAAGTATTGAGCTACGCTGGATAAAGCCTGACGGAATCATCTGGATAAAAAATAAGGCTCTCGGCACAACCGACATCGAAGGCAACAAGAAAGTCGTCATCACCGTCGAAGACATTTCACATTCCAAAGAAGAAATAGAACGAAATGCAGTCCTCGCAGGTCTCGGCAACGACCTGGACTTCATCTGCTATGTAAATACAATCACAGGAAGCGTCAACATCATTTCACAAAGCCCTCTCCTTGAAGAGGCCTTCAAAAAGAACGATGAGCAATACAGCTTCGGCATGACTCAATCGGACAAGCTCTACACATTCTTCAAGAACGCCCTCATTCTCGAGGACTTGCCTAAAGAAACAAATGTTCTGAACACATCCGTCCTTCTTAGGTACCTTGCGAAAAACAAATTTCTTTCCCTCAATGCGCGTCTCAAGATTCAGGACCACTACATGTGGTACCGAATCAAGTACAGCTACGACCCCATCAACCCCAACGCCTTCGTCATCGGTTTACTCAATATCGATAAGCAGGTTAGGACGCAGTTTAAATTGGGTGAATTTTCCGCTTATGAAAAAATGCGCATTTTCACGGAAGCATTCAGCAAGGCGTTCATGGCGGCCTACTACGTCAATCTCCAAACCCATAACATGCAGATTTTCAAGCAGAACATGGATTTTGAGAGAAAATACGGAATGCAGAAAAACTACAAGAATTTCATCAAGCAATACATAAATGAAGAAATAAGCAAGGATGATCAAGACCAGGCTAGCCAAAACCTGCTACCTGAAGAACTCAAAAGGAATCTGCAAAAGAAAAAACAATTCTCGGTCACACTGCACAGCCAATCAAATGGTATACCCAAATGGGTGAGAATTGACGTAGTCCAAGCTTCAGACAAAGACCATGCCGCACTAGCCTTCAAGGACATCACCTCCGAACTAGAAGAAAAACTGCAAAAGGAGCAGAACCTCGAAATCATCGACATACTCTCCGAAAGCTACTCCGAACTTCACTACATCAACCTAGCAGAAAGCACGGAAATCAACCTGACAGGCGAAGACAGCGCATCAAATACCACTACAGAAAAGTCACAAAAGGCAACCGATTTATACAAGACCTTCAAAAAACTCATTGAGGAAGAAACTCATCCCGATGACATCGAAAGGCTCAAACACGAACTCAGCATCGACGTCATTAAGCAGAACCTGGCAGAGCAAAAACGCTACAATATCATCTTCAAGCGCAAATACAACGACACCTACAAGTACACCGAAATGACGATAGCAAAACCCGGCAGCAACAACACGGAACCGCAAGGAATTGCCATCGGCTTCGTTGAAGTAGATAGTCGCTACCGCGCAGAACTGGAACAACAGGCCGACACCAATCGCATCATGAAACTCGCCGAGGAATTCGAGTTCATCTACGATGTGGATATCGATTCCGGTGAATATACAGAATCCGCCAAAAACAAACAGAACATCAAAGTTCTCACGACAGGAGTCTCCTTTGACCACGATTTCTACACAAGCGTTTTCCAGAACATACCTATTCTAGTCTACCAGGACGACCAGGAACTATTGCGTCAATCCATCAGCAAGGAAAACCTTCTCAAGCGCCTCGAAACCGAGCCCAGCTTCGAATTAAATTACCGCAATAACATCAACGGCAAAATCATTTGGTATAAAATTAAAATTGTCAAAAGTGGAGACTGGACTCGCGAACACAGGATGCTTATGGGCATCTTGAACAACGAAGCGAACCACCAGAAGGAAATCGAATATCGCAAGCAATTGCAATACGCTCTTACCATGGCGCAATCTGCAAATCGTGCAAAAACAGCTTTCCTCAACAATATGTCGCACGATATCAGAACCCCGATGAACGCCATCATCGGATTCACCAACCTAGCCACAAAGCATATCGAGGACAAGGCTATCATAGAAAGCTACCTCTCCAAAATTGGCGAATCGTCCGACCATCTGCTCTCCCTCATCAACAGCGTTCTTGACATGAGCCGCATTGAATCGGGCAAAATGACTATCTGCGAAAAAGAAGAAAACCTGCAACAAATACTCCATTCGCTAGAATCCATTATCCAGGCGGATATTGAGGCTAAAAAGCATCAATTCATCATAAACTGTAGCACAATAACAAATCAGAAAATCATTTGTGACAAGCTCCGTCTGAGCCAAGTGTTCCTGAACATCATCTCCAATTCCATCAAATATACCCCCGAAAACGGAATAATCAATTTCTCCGCAACCGATCGCCCCACCGATAAGCCAGGCTTCCGCACTTACGAATTCCGAATCAAGGACAACGGCATCGGTATGAGTGAAGAATTCAGACAAAAAGCCTACGCACCATTCAACCGCGCACAATCATCAACAGTCAGCGGTATTCAGGGAACAGGCCTCGGCCTCTCCATTACGAAAAGTATCGTAGAAATGATGGGTGGCCAGATCGAAATGAATAGCGAAGAAAGTGTCGGAACAGAAGTAATTCTGACATTCGACTTCAGAATACACGAAAAAGAAATCGATGAACTCACTAGACAAGAAGATGAACCTATTCTCTCCGACCTGACTGGAAAACACATACTCCTTGTCGAAGACAACGAACTAAACCGCGAAATATCTCAAACAATCCTTGAAGAGGACGGATTCAACATCGAGACCGCAGAAAACGGATTGGAAGCTCTTCAAAAAATCAAAGATAGCGAAGACAACCATTACGATGTAATCCTAATGGATGTGCAGATGCCTATTATGGACGGATATGAGTGTACTAGACAAATCAGAAATTTGGGAACCTCTTACGCCCAAAAAATTCCGATAATAGCTCTCACAGCAAACGCCTTCGAAGAGGACAAGAACGCAGCACTGAAAGCAGGAATGAACGACTACCTCACCAAGCCCATCATTCCACTATTCTTAAAAAAGATGCTGCAAAAGCACCTTCACGAGCCAGAGGGCGAATCGACGTAGCATTTACAACGAAGCATGATAACAATCCCTATAGGATATTCATCATTTTTCAAAAGCATAAGCCTCCACGACTTATGCTTTATTTTTTATATTTCACACGGGTAGCGGATGACCGCCGGCGAGAAGCAATTCAGACTGGAGGAAAGTCCGGGCACCGCAGGGCAGGATGCTGGATAACGTCCAGGCGTGGAAACGCGACAGACAGTGCAGCAGAAAATATACCGCCCGCAGCAATGCAGGTAAGGGTGAAAAGGCGAGGCAAGAGCTCACCGCGCCCCTGGTGACAGGAGTGGCATTGTAAACCTCATCCGGTGCAAGACCAAGCAGGAATCCGCCTTTACGTTTACGTAGGGCCTGGCGCTGCCCGCGCTAGCTGGATATCCGGGTAGGTCGCTTGAGGCGGTCGGTAACGATTCGTCCAGAGAGATGGTCATCGCCTAGTGCACAGCCCGTAGGACGTATGGCACAGGTACAGAACCCGGCTTATAACTACCCCATCATGAAGGCTCCTGGCATTAACGCCGGGGGCCTTCTCCGTTTTTACAGACAAGCAATTAGAGCGTTTAATAGTTGGTTGGCACAGGATCGCCGCCGGGAAAGCAATTGCAGCGGTAGAGACTTTATCTGCATCTATATACGCAGTTTGCGTACACGAAATGAAAAACGGTAGCTAATGTTAGGGTTGGTAGGCTAAAACGTGGCAAAGACTTTGTGTTCGTAGACAGCGCATACATTTTAAATCAAGAGCCATGACATTTCTTTCCGGTAGATGAAAAAAGTAATTTTGTATAAAAGGATTCAATAAGAATTATTATATATATTCTAGGACAGCATATTTCATGCGCTAAGGTGTTAAAATTAATGTTGGGGTCATATGACATTCAGAAAGCATTCCTTTTTTTAAATTCCACGCTCATTTTCTCTTTGGCATTTGTAGCATGCTCCGATGACAAAAACGGAACTAGTGCACCAATCAATGATAATCCCCCCTATTCTTCTATAACGGACACAGAAATGAGCTGTTCCAGCAGTATCATTCAAAGTTCCTCAAGCGAAAGCAAAAATAGATACACTTGGCATGTGTAATGCAGAAAACCAAGGAAAAGTCAATCTCACTTCGCCCCCCCCCCTTCTATATCTGTGATAAAAACGAATGGAGAAGGGCTACTAATGAGGAATATAATACATCTGGATATCCCTGTTCTGAAGCCGAATTAGGAACAACCGTCAACGGAATAATTCACAAAACCAAGCAGTTTTTCTGCGATGTTCAAGGATGGCGTGAGGTAAGCAAAGAAAATTTGGCGACAAAAGGTTCAATATGCACAGATTCCTTACAAGACATAATTATCAAAGGGTACAACAGCCTCTTCTATTACTGTGACAAAGGCGCATGGCGAGAAGCAACAGCAACAGAATACAACACTTATGGAATTGAATGTGTTCATGGCGATTCCGTAAAGGGCTTGATAGACACATCTGTTGTATATTATTGTCGAACAGATTCACTAACTGGGGAGCTCACATGGAGCTTATTCCCCATTATTGAAAGCAAAACAAGCGGAAAATCATCAAATAGTTCATTTATTCCAGAAGAAAATATAATCCGTTGCGCAGAGGTATATGAAAAACCAGAATATTGGTTTACCGAAAACGATAGCGCAGATGGTGGAAAATCTACTATTACATGGCAAATTAATGAGGATAGCGATAATGTAGAAGGTTCTGTGGAACTCAATAAAAATTTGTGCGACTTCGACCCGTATGTCACTATCGGGTACCTGATAGGCGGAAAAGACGACAAAGGCAATCCAATAACTGTAGATGCAACAAGTTTGGGAGGCATCTGTATAAGATACAATTCAGACATAAATATTCAATTGGAAATGAGTCTTGATGAAAGAATCAACAAGCTTATTGATTACGCTTTACCAGCCTACAGCCTCCCCAAAAATAGTGGAAGCCCCAAGTGTCTAAAATGGAGTGATTTTC
>JAZLIJ010000120.1:0-1322 GCA_045617325.1 Fibrobacter sp. | reverse complement strand
CTTAAGATGAGATATCCATGAGACCCCTTGAAGACGACGAGGTTGATAGGGCAGAGGTGGAAGTGCAGCAATGCACGGAGCTGACTGTTACTAATCGGTCGAACACTTGATCTTGAAAAAGAGCCTGTTTTATGAGCAAAGCGAAGCTCTGCGAACAGTCTTTGCGAATAAAACGTTCAAATCTTTCTCTTGACATTTTTCCCATTTGTTGTATATTTTCTGTGTGCAATTCATTCCTCCTTAGCTCAATGGTAGAGCACTCGGCTGTTAACCGAGTTGTTGGAGGTTCGAGCCCTACAGGGGGAGCGAAAAAAACCGCCCGTATGAGCGGTGCTCTAAAGGACAGTTCTATGTAGGATACGGTGCAATCCGTTTGGGTTGCACCGTTTTCCTTTGTTTTACGCCACTTTTGTAGGGTTGTTGCGGATTTCTTCCATAGCGGCAATGATTTCTTCTTCGTCGGGAACGGTAACGATATCCACCGACCGAAAGTGAATTGTGATCGGAACGTGCTTCTTTCCGTCCTCACCCTTTACGCTGTTGAATATCTCAATTTTCTTAATGAGCGTATTTACAAGCGTTGGGGTGAGTTTTGAATATCGGTACATTCACGAATATTTTCAAGAAACGCTTTCAGATCGACCACATCCTGCTTCGCCGTCTGGATTTCGGTTTCTGTTTCCGATACGAATTTCGTAAGCTCCTTTTGCTCTGCTTAGTACTTATCACAGAAGATTTTGAATCGTTCTTCGGAAATCGTCCCACGAGCAAGCTGCTCAAAAGAAGCAGAAATCAGCCCGTCAAGCTCGTTAATGCGCTTCTTCGCCTGCTCCACCCGAAGCTTTGTATCCCGCATTTCCTTTGCGGCGGATAATTTGTGATTCTTTTCATGCAGATACAGAAAAACGGTTTCGTTCTCCGAAATATACTTCGCAGTCTTGCGCACTGCTTCCGGTACCATTTCTTCCAAAACGACATTTCGGATAAAATGAATTGTGCACGTGCCACGATTCTCCTTGTAAGCGGAGCAACGGAAGAACTCTTGATTTTCATTGATACTTTTGACGGCGCAGAAATACATTTTTGAACCGCAGTCGCCGCAGAACACGAGATTTGAAAACAGACTGGTACGTTCTGTTGCCGTATTCCTGCGACGGCTCTTCCTCATTTCGTGAACTGTGTTGAAAGTTTCCTCGTCGATGATCGCCTCCTGCGTGTTCGGTATGATCTGCCACTCGGATTCATCGTGTTCACTGCTTTTAAAGCACTCGAAGAAGATAAGTGGTTATACCCACAAAACACCAAAAGCCCCACCCGAAGTC
>JAZLIJ010000119.1:0-37112 GCA_045617325.1 Fibrobacter sp. | reverse complement strand
TATGCCAATTCCTGGCCTCAATCATGAGTAAACAAGTTTACTCACGACACTCGGCCTACGGAATTGTGGCCACTTTTGAGTGACGAACAAGCGCGATGTGTTACACGTGATTTTCTGAAAATGAATTATTAGAGGTGACCTAAAATCCATCGCCTCGGTCATGCCAGAATGCAAGCATTTTGTCGCGACACTCGGCCTACGCATTTGTCGTCTGTAGCCGCGAAGCGGCGTTCTTTTCTAGCCCCTTTAACGAATTATGAGGTATGAATTACGAGTTATGAGATTTAGCTACGCGGCGAAGCCGCCAAATTTCCTCTTATAATTCATACTTCATACTTCATAATTAAAACCCCGCGCCAACGGCGCCAAATTTCCCCCTGAAGCGAGCGTCGCGAGCGACCTGGAACCTGAAGCCTGAAAGGGAACGAAGTGACCGACCTCAATGCGGCAGGGATGAAAGTCGGTATCGATTCGGACGGCGACGAGGTCTGAAATGTTGTGCGGATTTTGCGCACGGTTCTAAAGCTTCACCGAGGAGCCGGCTGAACGGACGCGGAACGCGCTTGCGAGTTTCGCGATAACGCGACAGCCCGCAGCCGCCCAAGATCTACCTCACTCTACAGATGCGTTTTCCCGCTGCTAAACGCTTGCACGCAGCGAACTTTTGTAATTGTGCCGTAGCCACGACTAAAAAAAGCATTTCTTGCTGTAAATCCTAACCGCCAGCCACTAACCACTAATCACATTTATCTCAAAACCACATTTTGCATTTTGGCGTTGCCGTGTTTGACCATGTACACGCCGCGTCCGAGGCCTGCATTTGCCATGACGTTTCGGAGTTCTCCTATATGTACGGCGCGGAATTCTCCGATGAATACTCCGAGTGAACTGAATACTTTGTATGTGCTGTGGCTGGTTGCGGGTGCAGAAAGCTGCCTGAAGCTGATTGCTGCGGAGGTATCGGCGGCTGAGGTGTCTGCGGTTGAGGTGTCGGCCGGCGGCTCTACCTTTGGTTCCTGCCACAGAGTAAATACGACTGTCACGGCACTCCGGGCGGGGGCTGTGTAGTTGCATTTTGTACCGTCAACTTTAACTTCGCTTCCTTTCTTGAGGCTGTTTTTGTCGTCGGTGACGTAGGGCTTGTAGCTTTCGATTTTTGTGCTTCCGAAGTCAAAGTCCGCCTTGAATTCCCCGTTCTTGGAATTGAGAATGACGACTGCGATTTTTGTCTTGAGGGAATCTCGGTAGGCGGTGATTTTTACGTCTGCTTCAGGGGCCTTGGTGGCTTCGATTCTCTTGGAACCGGGGCGTGCGAAGCGGCTGAAGTTTCCCATGACCCAGAGTCGCTTGGTGGGTTCCAGATTGTCCGGGCTGCCTTGCCCTTGCGGCCAGAGGGCGCCGTTACCGCAGCTCGGTTCGCTGCAGGAGTAAATCCACCAGAAGTGCCAGGCGTTCATGTTCGAGATAGTGAGTGCGTCGTGAATCATGTTTGCGACGCGGAGCGCACTTCCCATGCCCACGTCTTCGTTATTACTTCCGAGATCGTAGACTTCGGTTTCCCAGAATTCCTTGCCGGCTTCGTGGATTTCGGGGTAGGCTGCCGGGTCTCCGCCGTATTCGTGCGTTCCGAAAATATCGGTGTATTTCAATGCGGCGGGATTGTTGAAGAACGCCTTTTTGTAATTGGGAAATCCGTACCAGTTGATGGCTTCGGTACCGATGATTTTGATTCCGGTTGTATCAAGGGTGGGGCCTAGGTAGTCGCCGACCCAGCGAGCCAATTCATCGGGTTCGTAGTGATTGTCGCCTGTGCCGTCGGGTTCATTCTGCGAGGAAATTGCGTATAAGTTAATACCTTCCTTTCGTATGTTCTGCGTAAACTTTAGGATGGTGTTCGCCCAGTCCTGGGCGTGATTGAAATCTAGGTGCTTTTTGTCACCATCGTAATTTACGGTGTATTTGGAAGTCCATGGTGCAGCCCAGACTTTGACTCCGTATTCGCTTGCCTTTTTTGCGATGCTCGTTTCGGAGGTGGTGCCGTCCGGGGCGATGCGTATGCGGTGCAACGAAAGCCCTGCGCCACTGGTTGTATCCCAAAGGAAGGCTGCATTCTTGTCGGTGATGGATCCTGCCCATGCCGAAGCGGCGCCAAAGCCGCTGATGCGCTGGTATTCTTTTTCAATGTCCACATTGACTGTTGCTGCGTTTGCAAGGGTACTCAAAAACGCGATAGAACCTGCCAAAAGAGTCAGTTCTTTAATTGGATGCATCATAAGTCCTCCGTTTTAACTTTACCTACTATAAAGTTATGTTGGAAAAAGCGGATTTTTTCATGAGCTAAGTTAAGTTTTCTGGATAAATTGACAAGGACCAAGGCTTCGATGAAAGGTGACTTTTTTTAAAACGATGTTTTAAATAAATTAATTTCGTTCGCCTGCAATTTCAAACTCGCGCGCTTCCTGCCGCAGACTCATCCTCTCGTAATTCATACCTCATAATTCATAACTAAATCCTAACCATCAACCACCAACCACTAGCCACTATTACTACATTGTCTCTCAATAAACAATTGGAGTATACTATGGCAAAGTTTAAACGTGTTCTTTTGAAACTCAGTGGCGAAGCCCTCGCAGGCGAAAAGGGCCACGGCATCGATTCCCAGATTCTCACCGATATGGCCGAAGAAATTGCTGAACTTTCCAAGAGCGGTGTGGGTGTCGCTCTCGTCATTGGCGGCGGCAACCTCATTCGCGGCGTATCTGCAAGTGCAGGCGGCATGAACCGCGCCCAGGGCGATGCCATGGGGATGCTTGGCACCGTGATGAACGGACTTGCTATGCAAGATGCCTTGGACAAGCAGGGTGTGGAAAGTGTCGTGATGAGTGCGATTCGTATGGAACCGGTCTGCGAATTCTTCAACCGCCGCCGCGCTATCCAGCTCCTTTCCAAAGGGTCCGTGGTGATTTTCTCCGCAGGTACCGGCAACCCGTTCTTCACGACGGACAGCTGCGCTGCTCTCCGCGCCATCGAAAGTGAATGCGAAGTCATCATGAAGGCGACAAAGGTCGATGGCATCTATACGGCAGACCCGGTGAAGGACCCGACCGCAACGCGCTTCGACGACATCTCCTACCAGGAAGTCATTTCCCGTGGCCTCAAGGTGATGGATACTGCCGCTGTCGCCCTTTGCATGGAAAACAACATGCCGATTTTCGTGTTCCAGATGGTCAAGGGAAACCTCAAGAAGGCCGTCCTCGAAGGCAACCTCGGCACGCTGGTACATTGCTAATGAACAATGAATAGTTAACAATTAATAACTTCGTTATTGTTGATAATCGGCTCGGAAATGCCCATGCAAGCATGGTCGCTTCACTCGCCTTAATTATCAATTAACAATGATGATAATGGCGCCTTCGGCGCGCTCAATAGTGCGCGAAGCGCCAATGATTTAATTGTTAATTATTAATTTTTAATTGTTAATTGAAAACTAACCACTAACCACCAGTTACTACTATGTCTGATTACGAACAAAAAATGGAAAAGGCCATCGAGGCTACGGAACGTGAATTCTCCAAGATCCGCGCTGGCCAGGCGACTCCCGCAATTTTGAACAATGTTCGCATTGATTACTACGGCACCCCGACCCCGATTTCCCAGGTCGCAAAGATCTCCGTGCCGGAACCGCGCATGCTTCTCGTCTCCCCGTGGGAAAAGACGATGGTGGACGCTATCGACAAGGCTATCCTTGCCGCTAACATCGGCCTTACCCCGATGAAGGATGGCAACTGCATCCGCGTGACGCTCCCGATTCTTACGCAGGAACGTCGCCAGGAACTTGCAAAGATTGCCCGTAAGCATGCCGAAGAAGGCCGCGTGGCTATCCGCAACATCCGCCGCGATGCGAACGACGCCATCAAGAAGGACAAGGAAATGCCCGAGGATGAGGCCAAGAAGTTGCAGGATGAAATCCAGAAGGCAACCGACAAGTATATTGCGAAAGTTGACGCTATCCTTGCTGAAAAGGAAGCGGATATCCTCAAGGTGTAGTCTGGAGTTAGCGTGGCGAATCAGCTTAGACATGTTGCCATAATCATGGACGGCAATGGCCGCTGGGCCAAGAGCCGCGGCTTGGAACGTTTCCTCGGTCACCGCAAGGGAACCGAGTCCACTATCGACGCTGTCGAGGTGGGCGTGAATCTTAAGCTCGAACACATGACGCTTTACGTGTTCAGTTCCGAGAACTGGGGCCGTCCGAGTCGCGAAGTCGATTACCTGATGAACCTTCTCATCGAGATGGTCTACAAGGAAATTCCGGACCTTATGGAAAAGAACGTCAAGCTTAAGGTGATTGGCGACATGAATCGCCTCCCCGAGAAGCCGCGCATGAACTTGCAGATGGCAATCGACAAGACTGCCGCCAATACGGGTATGCAGCTGAACCTCGCTATTTCGTATGGCGGACGTCAGGAGATTGTCGAAGCGACGAAGGCGATTGCGCAGGAAGTCGCTGCAGGCAAGCTCTCTCTCGATGCCATTAACGATGAAATTTTTGCAAAACATCTTTACCTGAAAGGAGCCCCCGATCCGGATCTGGTGATTCGCACGGGTGGCGAATTTAGGCTTTCCAACTATCTCCTTTGGCAGGCCGCCTATAGCGAGTTCTACGTGACGGATACGCTGTGGCCAGACTTCACCAAGGAAGAGTTCATGAAGGCGGTGGAGTTCTTCAATACTCGCGAACGCCGCTTTGGGAAGGTTCTCCATGAGTAATTTAGCACAGCGTTTGATTACTGCGTTTATCGCAATTCCGCTCGTATTCTTTCTGCTCTGGTTTAACGATTTTAGCCGCATTGGATTGATGTGCTTCTTGGCGGGTGTTGGCGCCTGGGAATGGGCGGGCATGGCTCGCAAGATGTACCAAGGGCCTGACATGCGCTATCTCTCGTTTGCGGCGGGCTTCGCCATGACGCTTGCCTGGGCGCTTTCGAAGGGCGGCTTCTTTGGGCTTTCGGCGGTGCCGTGTGTTGTCGGCATGACGGTGATGGTGTTCCTCGCTATTTACATCGGAATTGCATACGCGAAAGTCGATATCGAAAAGTTGTTCCCGTGGCTTGTGATGCACCTGAGCGCACCTTTGTACGTCGGCCTCTGGGGCGGCATGAACGTGCTCATGATGGGTAACGACAAGGGACTTGACCAGTGCTATCCGTTTATTCTGGTGATGACCTCCATGTGGGGTTGCGATACTGCCGCCTATTTCTTTGGAAAGTTTGCTGCTGGCAAGGGCCCGTTCGGGCGTCATCTTTTTGCTCCGAGCATCAGTCCGAAAAAGACGTGGGAAGGTTCCGTTGTCGGTACTTTGTTCACAATGGGCTGGGTCGCTTACTGGTCCACATGCAGTTCCGCCTTGGCATGCTTCGGTGTGGAGTTCAATCTTGTGCAGGGCCTTGTGCTCGGATTCCTTTTGGCGGTTGCCGGTCAGGCGGGCGACCTTTTGATGAGTGCGCTCAAGCGCTGGAGCAATACGAAGGATTCTGGCAACTTGTTCGTCGGCCACGGTGGCGTTCTCGACCGCTGCGATTCCTTCTACCTGGCGGCCCCGATGCTTTGGCTTCTGATGGATTTCCTGAAGAGCCTTGCGTAATTTCGCAACAGTTCTTGTAAATCGAAAGGCGACCGTTGAGGTTGCCTTTTTTATATTGAAAAAAATTGCATTCTGATTTTCGTGAAGGGAAAATAAATGAAGAAAATGATTCTCATGATAACGGTAATGGCTTTGTCTATGGTGATAGTTTATGCTGCCAAAATGGATACGATTACCGTTGAGGAACTGAACTCCATGCTGTCCAAGGATAGCGTTGTAGACTTGGGCTTTAGCGTGAAGTGGGCGAACATCAATGTTGGTGCAAAGGCTCCTTATGAACATGGGAATTATTTTGCCTGGGGCGAAGTTGAACCCAAGGACCATTACGACGAAAAGAACAGCTTGACTTATGGGAAGAATACTGCCGAGTTGAAAGAAATGAAAGTCCTTGACAAAAACAGTGAACTGACTGCGGAGTATGATGCTGCCGCCAAGAATTGGGGCGGCCAGTACAGAATGCCAAGCTCCGAAGAAGTGGATGAACTTTTTACAAATGCGACTTCGTCTCAAAAGGCTGTGAAACTTAAGGATGGAACGCTTGTATTTGGCGTGCTGTATACTAGCAAGAAAAATCAGCAGAGTATTTTCTTGACTTATCCAGGAACTTATGCCACCAAAGGGTATAAGCCTTATGACGGAAAACCGATGACCAATCCCGGCACCTACTGGACGCGAACCAGTCATCCAATGGGTGCAGCCGACATGGCGGTGTATTTCATGTTTGGCAGGTTTGGCGCCTATCGACATTATGGTCTTCCCGTTCGCCCGGTGATGGAAAAGCCTATCTCTGATGATGTGAAAAATCTGTGGGATGAATTTGTTGTAAAGGCCTCTGTCCTTGAGAAAAAACTTGGCAAGGAAACCTGGGTTGACATGGGAACGGGCGTTAAGTGGATGAATCGCAATCTGGGTGCTAAAAAAGTGTATGAGTATGGCGACTTCTATCGTTGGGGAGAAGTTAATCCAAAAGGAAGTTCAACACAGAGTGAATGCTTGTTTTGCGGAAAGGAGGCTGCTGACCTTTTAAAAAATAAGATGGTTCGCGAGGATTCGTCTTTTAACAGGTACGGGTCGGTAGAGATGGTGTATAATCTCTTGCCTAAATACGATGCCGCGACAAAAAAGCTTGGAAAAAAATTTAGGATTCCTACAGACGACCAGCTGGACGAATCCATCTTTTCGTATTGCGATGCAAAGAGGATAATCGTTGTTCTGCCCAATGGCGAACGAATGAAGGGAATGCTGCTCAGAAGCAAGAAAAATGGAAATATGGTGTTCTTCCCGGCGGCTGGAGTCCGTTATGAAGGGGCTAGCCATTTCGAATCCCTGAGAGTCGCGCTTTGGACCTCTTCCCTGCGAGGAAAGTTTGCCAAATGCTGGGCTAATGGTGAAATGGTTTCCCTCAAGCCCGATTACGAAGTTCCAATTCGGCCGATTATGGTAAAGTAGCTTGCATTTTTATTTGTTGTTCTGTTGTGAAGTTTAATTGATGCCTCGGACTTGTTTCGGGGCCTTTTTTTATACTATCTTTTTCGCGAAAACAAGGATTTTGAAAAATGAAAAAAGTTTGCTTACTCGGTGCTACCGGTTCTATCGGCTCTTCTACGTTGGATGTGCTTCTGCAGCACTCCGATATTTTTACGCTGCATTCTCTTGCCGCAAATTCCAGCTGGCAGAAGGTGGCCGAAGTCGTTCGCAAGTTCAATGTGAAGCGCGTCTGCATGTTCAATGAAGAAGCCGCCAAGGCATTGAAGAATGAACTCGGCATGGATGTGCTCGTGGGCATGGAAGGCCTCCGCGAACTCGCCGCCGACCCGGAAGTGGATATCGTCATCAACTCCCTGATGGGTGCCGTGGGTTGCCTCCCGACCATTACCGCTATCGAATGCGGCAAGCATGTGGCACTTGCGAACAAGGAAACGATGGTGATGGCGGGCCCTGTCATTTGGGACAAGCTTGCCGAAAATCCGAAGTCCTTCATTACGCCGATTGACTCCGAACACAGTGCCATTTTCCAGTGCCTCGAAGGAGGCAAGCGCGAACACGAAGTGGAATTTTTGGAAATCACGGCTTCCGGTGGCCCGTTCCGCGAATGGCCTATCGAAAAGTTTGAAAACATCACCGTGGCCGATGCCCTCAATCATCCGGTGTGGAGCATGGGCAAGAAGATTACGATTGACTCTGCTTCCATGATGAACAAGGGCCTCGAAGTCCTCGAAGCGCATTTCTTGTTCCACATTCCGTATGAACAAATTAAGGTTGTGGTGCACCCGCAGAGTATGGTGCATTCCTTGGTGCAGTTCCGCGATGGAAGCCTCATGGCACAGCTTGGTGCCCCCGACATGCGCATTCCGATTCAGGTGGCGCTCACTTGGCCCGACCGCCTGCCGCTCAAGACGAACCGCCTCGACTTGCCGACTCTTGCGAAGCTCACGTTCTTCGAACCGGACTTCAACAAGTTCCGCTGCCTAGCCCTTGCGTTTGAAGCTGGCCGCCGCGGCGGAATCGTTCCTGCCATGATGAACGCCGCAAACGAAGTTCTCGTCGATCGCTTCCTCAAGGGGAACCTCAAGTTCACCGACATCCCGAAGTATGTGGAAATGGTGATGGAGAAGGCTCCGAATGTGACTGGCCACTTGTCGCTGGAGCAGGTGCTCGAAGCCGATGCCGAAGCCCGCCGCATGACGGAAGCTTTTTTGAAGTAGATTGTATTGCGAAGAACAAGAAGACGAAAGAATTTTCCCGTGGCGGTGACGCTGCGGGAATTTTTTATGGTGTTTTTTTGTTATAAATTATGAGTTGTGAATTTTGAAAAAGTGTAAGGCGACGCGGCCGCGATTATAAATCTTGTAATTCGTATTTCGTAATTCATAATTAGTGAAAAATCCTGTTTACCGACCACTGCTTACTAATCACTTAAAAAGTGTTTGGTACGCAGGAAAAGGTAGACGAGCGAAGCTCTGCCAAAGCTTTTGTAGGCAGTTTGTGGACATCACGCTTTTTTGCTTTTTTAATACCTTGGAGTCTTTTTGGAACGGGAAAATTTATTTTTGGAAAAACGTAAATCATGGGAGAAATTCAAACATGGCAAAAAAAATATTCGCTTTGCTCGCTAGCTCTTTGCTTGCTTTCGCCTGTTCCGACAACGGTTCGGATGCGTCGTCATCTTCGATGACTTTCCAAAATAACGATGTTGTCGCCAAGACAGAAGCGTCTTTTGTGGAGAAAGGATGCGAAAATACGCTTGGAAAATCCGAGGAGCTGGGGCTTCTTCAAAAGTCAGCGGGTGGATTACAAATTATCGCCGATGCCAGTATCGCTACCAAGCCCAAAGATGAACTGTGGGTGAATGAAGATGGTTCTGCAACTGCGGACTTGAAATTCAGCGTGAACTGCGGTTATGGAAAAATTGAAATTTGGAAGAATCTGGATACACTTTTTGTCGATGCTTCAACTATTGTCTCTGCGGAATATGATCCTGCCTTGGGAGATACGTTGTATGTTGTTTCTCGGACCACGTGCATTTGCGAAACCGATGTAACGGTGACTATTCCTGCGGAATATCTCGGCGCGAAGTATCTCATGGCTGGTTCAACTTTGAGAGAGGTTGAATACAAGAAACGTTAAGTTTTGAAGTTTAGATAAATTAAAAGCCCCGAGTCGCAAAGACTTGGGGTTTTGTCGATTATTCTCACTGTTTACCAACCACAACCTCTGCTTACTCTCATTCGATTATTTGACGCTGCAAATTAAATCTTAAAAAATACTTTGTTCCTGTTCCTGTCAAAGATGGAGTTGTGCTCGAGCATCTTGTATTCTTCGAGCAATTCCTTTTCCTTGCCGTCTGCCCATTTGTAGTTCAGAAATTTATGTTGCGAGGTGGAGTAGAATCCCCAGAAGTTCATGGCGGGAATTTGTTGCTGTACGTCTTTTAAAAATTTGTTGTAGGCGGGAGGCTCGATTCCTGCGGCGTTGTACACATAGGTGCTCAAGTAGTTGAGGCTTGTCAGGGGAACGTCGATGGATTTTGTTTCGTAGTTCGTCCAGATGAAGAAGGGTACCTTGTAAAGTTTTTGACGCTCTTGCAGAGAGGAAAATTCCTTGCCGTAGACTTGCTTGTAGAATTCCCTGCTTAAGCCTGGGAAGTGGTCTCCGTAGAAGACGATGACGACTTTTTCTTTCACTTGTTTGAAATGGTGAATCAGGAATTTTAGCGCCTTGTCTGATTCGCGGATAAGGCCTGTGTAAACTTCTGCGTCGGGGTGTCCGGGGTATTGCTTCAGCGGAACTTGAATTTTTTTGCTGGAACTGTCGGGGAGGTAGCCGCTGTGATTTTGCATGGTGACGCCGTAAAGGAACAGGGGCTTTTTTTTATGTTCAAATTTGTCGATGATGTATTCGTACATTTCCTGGTCGGTGACGTAACCGCGGAGCTTGTTTTTTTGCGGGTAGTCTTCCTTGAAGGTTGTCTTTTCGAAACCGAGAAGCGGCCAGGCGCTTGTCCTTGCCCATCCCTGCTTGTTGAAGGGATGGGTGGCGATGGTTTCGTAGCCGAGACTTTTCAAATAGGAGGCCATGGAGTAGGTGGGCGTCTTGATGTATTGCTGGTAGACGGAAACGCCTTGCGTGACGAACGCCATGGTGTTGCCTGTCAGGAATTCGTATTCGGAATTTGCGGTTCCGCCACCGTAGACGGAAGAAAGGGCGAGCCCTTTGATTGTGTTTTTGTGGAGCGTCCTGTAAAAAAGCGTGTCGCCGAATTCCGGATTCAATGTGCTGATGTCAGCGTAGGCCTCGTCCATGATGGCGATGATGGATGGATAATCGGCTGCATTTGTTGTGCCAGAATCTGTCGCTGATTTTTGCGCTTGCGGAATGTAGCGTTCGGCAATTTTCTCTGTGATTTCGTAGGAGTAGCCTTCGGGTGCCTGGTTGAGTTTTGCGACTTGTGCAAAGAAGTTAATGAGGAATCCGTTGTGAGTGGAACCCATTTTTTCCCAGGACATGATGTAAACGGAAGGGAGTCTTGCGATAGAGATGCTTGCCGCTGCGATGCAGAGAATTGCTGAAATAATTCGCGGCAGAATTTTTCGCTCAAGCTGAAGCGACTTGAGACAGAAACCCATTTGCAAAATCAGAAGGTAGGAGAAAAATCCGCAAGTGGGGTTGAATCCCCAGCCGAAATTGTAGTTGCCTGCGACTTGCGCCGCGGTCTCGATGGCCCAGAAATCCATGGGATTCAATTCGTTTCCGCGGAAACTGTAGATGTAGAAATTTGCAAGCGACAGAATCATCAGCGGGATGACGCCGATGGCGTAGGAGAACTTTGGACGGAGCGTGATTGTGAAAAGGAGTAGCGGAAGCGCTGCGAGCATCAGCATTTCTGCGATGAAATTTCTCCAGTGCTTGATGATGACAAGTCCGATGTGTGTATCTGCAAAACTCTGCGAGACTTGCGTCGATAGGAAGCAGGCGAGGAAAAACCAGATGAATGTATAGACGGTATTTTTCCTTGGGCTTGCATCAATTTTTACAAATCCCAGGAGGATGAAAACGAGCCCGAACGGGATGGCCGCGGCCATGTAGCCCATCGCTGCAAATGTAGCGAATGACGTAATTCCTAAAACGACGCTTATGAAGTGGCGCGAAAAAATTACGGAATACAATTCCTTACTGCGAATTTTATGCAATGGGAATTTCACGGGACGCAAATATATTAAATCTCGCGAGGAGGTGTGTGGCGGAAATGGTGATTGGTATGGTTGCTTGTTTCTGCTTGATTTTTCTCAAAAAAACTAACTTTTAGGGTGACACTTTACTTATTTCCGGGTGTTTAATAAGCGTGAACAGCCTAGAACTTACGAAAAAAGCGAAATTTGCCAAGATGTACGAGACGTACGCGCCTATGGTTTATAGGCGTTGTGTCGCTCTCTTGAAGGATGATGCCGAGGCGGCTGATATGATGCAGGATGTTTTTTTGCGGATTTATGACGCATGGAATCGCCTGGATTTGGAAAAGCCCAGCAGTCTTTTGTGGAATACGGCCACGAGGCTTTGCCTGAATCGCATTCGCGATAAGCATCGCCGCGGCTTGGATACTTCGACGGGCGAACTGCTTTTGGACATTGCGTGCGCTACCGATGAACGCGATGACTTCGTGGCAAAAAATATACTTGCGAAGTTGTTCGCGAAGGAACCGGAATCCAGTCGCACCATTGCCGTATTGCATTATGTGGATGGCATGACGCTGGAGGAAACTGCCGATGCGGTCGGACTTTCGGTGAGTGGCGTTCGCAAGCGTTTGCGCGGGCTTACGGCGAAGATTAAAAGTCTTGCCGGTGAATTTAAAAATCTGGAGGTAAAGTGATGATCCCCGATTGGAAATTGGAAAAGTACTTGACCGGCGACTTGCCTGCAAGCGAAATGCGCGAGTTGCGCGAATTGGAAGCAACGGATGAAATTTTTGCGGGGCGTGTGCGCCTGCTTCGCGAGGACAACTTGGCGATTCTTCGCAAGATGCCGTATGAGACGCTCTCTGCAAAATTAGAGGCGCATTCTCGCGATGGACGGACTGTGAACTTCAAGTTTGCGAAGTTTGCCTCGGCTGCCGCGGTTTTTGTGCTTGCGTTTGTCGCTGTTGCAGTTTTCATGAGTGGAGAACGCACTGTTTCTTCGACTGTCGGCGGCAAGGCGGGTCAAATGGCCGCTAATACGGATGCCAATACGCAAGTCGCCATGGCGGATGTAGAAACGGGTACGCGTATCAAGGGAATGGACGCTCGCATGGAAGTCTGGAAGAAGACGGAAAAGGGAATTGTCCAGATGGAAAATTTGGACGATGCGTTCGAAGGTGACGAAATTCAGCTGCGCTATTCCGTGCCGCAGAAGTGCTTTGGACTTTTGTTCAGTATGGATGGAAACGGGACCATCACGATGCACATGGGCGATGAAAACAAGGCAATCGCCTTGGAGCCTGGAAAAATGGTGACGCTCCCGTTTGCATATAAACTTGATAACGCTCCAAAGTTTGAAAAGTTCTTCTTGCTGACTTCGCAAAATGAATTTGAACTGGATGCTTCGAATGTGGATGCGTCCTTGAAAATGGATGGCGTGAATACGAAAACTTTGATGCTTCGCAAGGTTGAAGGAGGCAAATAATGAAAAAGTTTATTGCGAATATGGATGTTTCGTTGGCGTTCCCTGTTGTTACGTTGATTCTTTTGTTTGTGTTTGCCGCTAATTCCCATGCGGCACCATCCGCTGTCGATGCCCGTATCAATCGTTATGTTTTGTCTATCAGCGCAAACGATGGTGGAAGCAATCGTCCGATGCTCCGTTATGCTGAAAGTGATGCCAAGTCCTTTGCGAATGTGCTCAGGGAAATGGGGGGCGTACAGCCGCAGAATGTAAAGCTTGTGAAGCAGCCGAGTGTCGCAAGCCTCAAGCAGGAATTTGCAAAGCTTGACGGCGAAATTTCACAGGTCAAGTCCAATGGCGGCCGTAACGAAGTTCTCGTATTTTATAGTGGCCATGCCGATGAAAATGGACTTCATCTAGGCAATGAAATTTACGCTTGGAAGGAATTCCGTAGCCGCATTGATTCGCTACATGCCGATGTGAAAATTGCTGTGATTGACGCGTGCGGCTCCGGCGCCATTACTCGCGCGAAGGGCGGTGTCGCGGTGCCCGCCTTCATGGTGGACGAAAGCAGTGACATGAAGGGTTACGCCTTTATCACGAGCAGCACCCAGGATGAATCCAGCCAAGAAAGCGACCGTTTGAAAGGATCCTTCTTTACACATTCGCTGGTGAGTGGCCTCCGTGGCGCCGGTGACGTGAGCGGTGATGGTCGCGTTACCTTGTCCGAAGCGTACCAGTTTGCCTTCAATGAAACTTTGCAGAAGACGGAAGCGACGATGGGCGGCGCGCAGCATCCGAGCCGCGACATGAACCTGGCTGGAACTGGCGACGTGGTGATGACGGATTTGAACAGCAATGGCGCCTTGCTCGACTTGGCAAACGATGTGGATGGGCGCCTGTTCATTCGCAACGAGAGCGGCGAATTGGTGGCAGAACTCAACAAGAAGAATGGGCTTTCGGTGAGCCTTGGGCTCCCTGCCGGCAAGTATGGCGTTCGCCTGGAAACGACCGCCACGGTCAAGGAAACGAATGTCGCTCTTGTGAACGGAAAACATCAGAGCCTGGCTTTGGCTGACTTTAAGAATGCCGATGTCGAAAAGACGGTGCTTCGTGGCGAAATTGGTGGTAGCCGTAACTGCAATGTGAATGATTCTGTGGCTTGTTCCTTGGATTCCCTGGATCATAATGGAAAATACCGTACAACATTCAATTTTTTTGATCATGACAAGGAACCTCGCAAGGGCTTGCAGATAGGGCTTTTCGGAACGAAGGCGGATGATTATATGCTGGGAACGCAGTTGAGCGTTCTTTTGAATGTCGCAAAAAGGGAAATGCATGGTGTGCAGGTGTCAACAATGACAAATATTGCGAAAGAGCGCTTTGAAGGTGTCCAAATCAATTCCTTGCTGAATTATGCCAAGTCCTTTGATGGCGTGCAACTTTCCGGTATGCTGAATGTGGCAAAAGATAAATCTGATGGTGCGCAGGTTTCTCCATTCAACGTTATCAGTGATTCGCTGAATGGAATGCAGGTAGGAGCCTTTAACTATGCGAGGTATTCGCCTGTCCAGGTTTCTGCGATTAATATTGCTGGCGCCAGCGGAGTCCAGATTTCTGCGATTAACGTCGCCGGGACTAGTGATGTTCAGATTTCTGCCATCAATGCGACAAATAAAGTCAATAGTTTGCAGGTGGGTGCCATCAACTATGCGACAAACGCGAAGGGGCGCCAGTGGGGTGTTATCAATATAGCGCCTCATGCCGATAAAACTCCTGTTGGTCTTATCAATATCGTTGGTAACGGCTTGTGGTCCCTTTCGGGAACTTTCAATGAAATGGGCGGGTGGACTCTGAAGTTGGATTTAGGAACGCCTTATTTTTATACATCATTTGAAGGTGGCCGCGTTTTAAGAGAAAATAATCGCAAGCGCCCCTATATGAATGGTTTTGGCTTGGGTACTCATTTTGGCAAATTCGGTTCCCATTTGGAATTGGAATATATGGTTCTCAATATGGCAAACGATAGCATGTTTGACGAAAACTACACTTGGGGCATTGCTAGCTCTAGCTGGTCTTCTGTTTTACAACGTCTTCGCTTTGGTGGAGTTTATGAAGTCTTCAAGGGATTTGGTGTTGTTGGTGGAGTTTCTTTGAATTTGCAAGTTAGCGGCTCCGCCGATGATCACGTAGCGGTAACGCCTATCGGTGAATATCATGCCGATGTGAGTAATGATGGTCGCTTCTGGCCCGGATTCTACGCAGGTCTCGTTGTCGGAAGATTCTAGTATCTTTGTATTTGCGTAAAAATGTGATTCGCCGAAGACTGTTGGTCTTCGGCGATTTTTTTTAATGTTTTGCGGTGACATATTTTGTTTCTTGAGGTGTTTCACTAGTTGAATGCCGAATGTATTTGTTAAATTTGGCTGACGAGATCGAGAATGTTTTTGAAAAATTTGAATTTGATATTTCTGTTGTTGCTTGTGACGCCTTTGTTTGCGAAGGCTGCGGATGAATTGACGGAAAATGATTCTGCTGCGGTTAAGGCGAAGGGAATTGTCTTTGACGGTGTCGTTCTGGATGCCTCCTTTGCAAAAGATGAAAAACTCAATGTGGAAATTTTGGAAACGGGCGAGGCGCTACAGACAACGGTCGGTACGCATTTTCAGGTGACTCTTCCCGAAGATACTTTGTGGAATATTTGCGTTACAAATTCCGATACGAGCGGAGCTGCAAAGGAAAAATGCTACGAGGTGCTGTATCTTGGAAAGGATGCTTCCTTTAGCATGGCACTTGGCGGCGAGGATTCCGTCGTGACGAAGTTCGAAGACGGGACGGTTGCGAACGGCAACGGAGTGGATGGAAGTCTTGAAAAAGCGCAGGCGGCCAATGACTCTCTTCGTCATTCTAGCGTAGGCGAGAATCTTGCTGAGGAAAAGGACGAAGATGTCTCGGAACTGTTGAATGCTGCGAGTGCGGCGAAAGTGACGGAACTGAAAAAGGTTGTTGTGCAGTTGCGCCGCCGTCCGAAACGTAAACCCGGCGAATCCGTGGTGACTGCGAAAAGCATCAAGCGCATGCCGGGCCTTGCCGAGGCGGACGTGATTCGCAGCATCCAGGCGCTTCCGGGAGTTGTCGCGAGTTCCGACTTCAGCACGAAAATCTACGTGCGCGGCGGTGCTGCTGACCAGAATCTGTTCCTCTTCGATAATGCGGTTGTCTATTCCCCGACGCATTTCTTTGGACTCTTCAGCACGTTTCTTGTCGAAGGTATCGATGACGTTCAATTCTACAAGAGCGGATTCCCGGCGCAGTATGGCAACCGCCTGAGTTCCATCCTCAAGATGGAAGGGCGCGCCGGCGGACAGGATACCGTCGAAGAATGGTTCAGCAAGTCCAGCGTGAAAATCAGCACGTTCGCGGCCCAACTTCATACCGAAGGGCATAAGGGTGGCGCGCGCTGGGTGGTTGCGGGGCGCACGACGTACATCGGCTATGTGCTCGACCTGTGCAATGCGATTGGGCTTCTGGACTTGGATTTGGATTACGAGTTCACCGATTTGCAGGGAACGTTCATGTATGACTTTGACGAGAATAATAAACTCAAGTTCAGTTTTTACATGGGCAAGGATGTTCTGGAATTTGACCCGCTTTATGTGGACTGGGGAAACATCGCAATTCCGCTTGGGTTTACGCACCGCTTTAATGCCGACTGGGAATACAATGCGACTTTTGCGTTCAGCCGTTTTTACCAGACGATGGAACTTACGGACCTTATTTCGATTGGCATGGATTTGTACACTTTTGCAGGAAAGCAGTGGCTGAATTTCCGTGGCATCGACAACCATACCATTACCTTTGGCTACGAACTGGAATATGATTACGACAAGTTCTGGGAATATATCGCGTCGATGAAGATGGTTGATAGGCAAAAGCCGTTTCATCATGTGGGCTATGTGCAGGACGCCTGGAAAATCACTCCGGATGTGTTGTTGCAATATGGATTGCGCCTGAATTACCAAACGGCTGCGGAACACTTTGGCGTGGAACCGCGCGCTTCCTTGACAATTAATTTGGATGAAAATCGGGCGCTTGAATTTTATGGTGGCTACTATTTGCAGTACATGAATTCTATCATCTTTAGCGACCAGGAATCGCTGAACGAATTCTACTACCCTGCGACAACGACGAATAGCGGGCGTCACCTGAAACCCGCCTCCTCTTGGCTATTGGCGGCGGAATACAAGCATCGCGACATATTCGAAGGGTACGATGCGATTGTCGGTGCGTATTACAAGACGCAGAAAGGGATGAATACTTTTATGATGGAGGCCGACAGTACGGAAGACACGACGAATCCGAACTTTATGATGGCGGATTATTTCGGGACTGTTGACGGTTACTCCTTTGGTTACGAACTTTCACTGCGCAAGGAAAAAGGCTGGTGGTTCGGCGGAATCAATTGGAGCCAAAGCATCAGCGTGTTGCGGGCGAATGACGGTACAAAGGCGTTCTTCCCGAGTTGGCATCAGCCTTATGCGTTGAAACTCGATGCAGGCATCAACTGGAAGGGCGACGAGGATGCGCTTTTCAAGCATAAGAAAAAAGGTCGCTATTTCCGCTCCTCGGTTGTCCTGAAATATTCTGCGGGTATGCCGATTACAGGGTATGCTGGCTATTTCAAGCGTCATGATATCGGCGAACAGCAATACTCCGAGAAATATTCGACGGTTCTTGGGAGCCGCAATGCGGATAGACAGACGGACTACTTCAGAATCGATGTGAAGGCGATTGACATTGGCCGCGAGAACAAGTGGAATTTCAGCTGGACTATCATCAACTTGACAGACCATGATAATTTGTTCTACACTTTCTACGATACGAATAAGAACCCTCCGAAGAAGACCGAAATTTTCCAGTTCCCCTTTTTGCCGATTATGTTGAATTATGAATACTATTTCTAGAAAAGTGATTGGTGGCTGGTGGTTGGTCAGCGGCTTGCTGACGGCTTTGGTGGCGCTTGTTTTGACGGCTTGCGACTTTAATGGACCGTGGTCGTATTATCCTGACGAAAGGGAAGTCTATGCGGGCATTTACACGTACGGATACATTGGCGATGGCGAAAATCCTTATGTGTGTTTCTCGAAAATGTACAAGCTCGAAGAAGCTGCTGCGGAGAATTTTGCATTCTATGACAGCGCCTACGTTACCGTAGAAAGTCTCGATGACGCCGTGCCTAACGAAAGGGGCGATACCATCTATTATAACAAGGTTGTTCTTGATCCTCAAAAGCTGAATCCGAATTGCTTCGCTGTGGACTCCTCGTCGCATCATGCTCGTGTCGGATCCGTCGGAGCCTCTTATCGCCTGCGGGCGTTCTTTAAGTGGGATAGCGCTGGGCACAAGGTGGAATCGGAATTTTCTGCTGTAGCAAAGATTCCGGAAGGCTTTACAATGAAGGGCGTGAGTGCTCCGCAAAAGGATGGAAGCTACAAGTGGATTCCGTATGACAGCACCAAAAAAGAAGTGGAAGACCTTGCGGCTGACGATGATTTGAATGTGGAATTTTTGGAATATCCCGATGACATGAGTTTGTACAAATTTGTGTTTGATTACAACGAAACTGTTCGCGGAATCATGGGAACAATGGACTATGATGTCCAGGCTGGCGAAAATGCATACACGACGATGAACCACATGCTGGAAGGCTTGAAGGAAAGAGACTCTACAGGATATTTGGGATTATCGATTCACGATCCGCTAGAAAGTTCGCAGTATATCGGCTTTGAAACGAATCAGTATGTCGCAGGCATCAATGCGCTGGATACGATTTTCTTTCCGAATATGACTCTTTCCATGGGTGCTGTTAAATTTAATTTCTACGCAGTGGACAGTGCTTTTGTGAAATACAGTCTGTATGTGGTGAATGCCTTGGAAGATCCGCGCGTTGTTCCTGAGTCCAATATTGAAAATGGGATGGGCGTCTTTTTTGGAATGGCGCGAGTTTCGATGCCGATGTTTGTCAAGGGAAGAGCCGTTCTATATTGGTCCATTGCGCTTTCGAATTGTATAGATGACCCCAATGGTGACGATGCGTGGGATTCGAAATCTTGCCGCCTTTACCAGGATGTGTATTGCTCCGGTATGGCCGAAGAGTACGAAGGCGAAACTGATGAACTTTACGAGATGAATGAAAAAGCGTATACCTATTATGAATTAAGAAAATATAAGGTGAATAAAGTAAATCCGTTCTGCTATGCTCCTGCGGTGAAGGCCGCCATGATGCTCGATACGACGAGTTGGTCTGTCTTCTTGCCTGCGGATATTTCGCCGAAGGACAAGAGCGAAGCTTATGCAGATGGGTTGAAGCGTTATTGTGTAGCAAATAATTTCAAGAGCAATAAAATTGCAGATTGTGATGCTATGAAAGAGGAGTGCATGGAAAGTCTCGAGAAAAACAGCTGCAAGGAATATCTCTGGAACTGGTGCGCTGATAGAAACTGGGATGTTGAAAAGTATCCTCAGTGCGGCACGGCTCTGGTCAGCCGCTACTATTTGGAAGAACAGAGCTCTAGCATATTGCAACGTGAAGTGGACGCCTGGTGCAGTCGAAATAAAAGTGATTCGCAGTGCAAAAAAAGGTGACATTTTTGCGGAATGGAAGTGCTTAAAATATGAAAGGAAATAGGGATAAAATGAGAAAGAACAATTTGGTAAAAATCCTCGTGATGGCGCTTGCGTTTGCGGGTGTCGCTGTTGCGGGGACTGGCGTGGACTCCGAAATCCAGGACTTGAAACTGGAAAAGGAAAAGTTGAACAGCGAAATCAAGAAACTCAATTCGCAGATTTTGGCAACGGATTCCATGCTCAAGGCTGATGACGCTCGCTTTGCGAAGTTGAAGGAACGCTACAAGGCTGATACCGAACGCCGCCAGGGTGAAATCAAGAGCCTGAACGACAAAATTCGCAAAGTGGCATCGCAGTTGCAGGAAGAACGCAACAAACAGGCGCAAGCGAAAAATCGCTCGGAGAATGTCGCCGCAAAGCGCAAGGCGTTAAGCCAGACGCTTGTCGCCCTATGCAAAAAGTTTGAGTCGCAAATTGCGCAGACGATTCCGTGGAATAAGGAGTCGCGCCTGGAACGCGCAAGGTCGCTCACGCGCGATATCGAAAGCGGCAACGCGAATGTCGAAGAAGGATTCTCCCGCTTGAAGGCGCTCATTGCCGAGGAAACCAAGTTCGGCGATGAAGTCACCTTGATAAACACTCCGATGACGCGCAAGAACGGCGAACTGGTGAATGCGCAGGTTTTGAAAATCGGAAATCAGTGGATGGTTTACAGCGACGAAAATGCAACTGTCTATGGTTCCCTGGTGCGTAAAATTGATGAAGCGGGCAACGTCACGTTTGATTGGAACGAGGATTTGAGCCTTGCCGAACGCGATGCCGTGAAGTTTGCGCTTGATGTAAAGCAGGCGAAAAAGCCGCCTCAGGTGGTGACGCTCCCGGTAAGCCTCTCCATTGCAAAAACGGGAAAGTAAAATCTGGATGACGCATAAAAAATTTTTTAGCACGATGTGCAGGATGAAGATGAAAAAGGAAAAAATGAGAGTCTGCAAAAATTTGAAAAGTTTGCGTATCGCGACGGTGCTTGTCGCGTTGGTTGCCGCATCCGCTTTTGCGTGGCCGTGGTCATCGTCCAAGGACAAGGAAGCGAAGGCTATAGAAACGGAACGCATCCAGGATTCGCTCAAGAATGTAGAGCTGAAAAATCTTCAGCGTGAAATTGATGCTCTCGCTCGTATCCGTTTGCAAAAGGCGGACTCGCTTGAAAAAATGGAAGCGGAACATTGGCGCAAACGCTATGCGGAATCGCAGCTGACCGAGGAACATGATGCGTCTACGCGAGAACTGGATGGCCGCTATTCCAAGCTTTCGACGGATCTCGGACGCATTTCCGAGGAAGTCATGGCAAGTAAAAATGTGACTGCCGACGCAATCGAAAAGGCGAAAGCCGAGGAATCCGCGTACGATGCGTTCCATACGCAGGTGAGCCTCTCGCTTGAAAAGACGGCGAGCGGCGTAACCGGCGATTATCCCATCGGAATGAACAGCCGCCTTGTGCGTCTGAAAGCGGCGCAGAACGAGGCCGCTAATCAGAATCCGAATACGTTGTCTGTGATGCAGACGTATTTGGAGGATTTACTTGCCCGTCATGAGTTGACTTATACGCAGACGTTTGACGATGAAATTTCTCAAGTGGGAAACCGCCCTGATGTGCATGTGAATCGTTTGCGCTTAGGAACGGTCTTTTTAGGCGAAGTTGCGCCCGACAATGGCGATGTGCAGGTGTTGCTCCGCACGGGTGCCTTGCAAGGCAAAGTCTTTGAATGGAGTACGACGCTCCCGGCCGAAATGACTCAATCTGTGCGCGGCGCTGTGCAGAATGCAAATGAAGCGCAAGTCACCATTCCGCTGGATGTTCTCCAGAACAAGGCGATGAAAAATTCAATCGCCGAGACAAAGGAAATGACGCTCAAGGAATCGCTCCTGGACTGGTTCAAGAAGGGTGGCGTCGTGATGTACCCGCTGCTTCTTGCCGCTTTCTTCGCCTTGCTGCTCAGCTTGGAGCGCTTCATTGTGCTCATGTACCGCGGTCGCATCGGCAAGCGCTTCATGAAAAAGCTGAACGAACTTGTTGACGCAAATCGCTTTGAAGATGCCGCGAATCTTTGCCTCAAAAAGGAATCCAGCCTTTCGATGGTCCTGTTCTCGGTTTTGAACAAGGTAAATGATACGCGTGAATCCGCAGAGCGCGCCTTGCAGGAATCGCTTTTGCGTGAACAGCCCAAGTTGGATCGCCGCATGGGGCTTCTCGCCGCTGTAGGTACAATCGCTCCGCTTCTCGGCTTGCTTGGCACTGTGACGGGTATCATTACGCTTTTCACTGTGATTACTGAAGTGGGCACGAACGATGCACGCGTCCTGGCGGGCGGTATTTCCGAAGCCTTGATTACGACGGAAGCGGGGCTTGTCATTGCCATTCCGACGATGATTCTGCATGGTCTTCTGAGCGAAAAGATTGACCGTGTCACAAGCGAATTGTATGTGCAGAGTACGGCCATGTTGAACAGACTTTTCCCGAAGTCCTGATTTTTGAAGCTTGATGCGATACGCTTTTGAATTAGAGATTGCGAATGTCTAATAATTGGTACATACTTGTAGAATCCGTGCGCAACACCTTTGATGCGGGTGGCGTCGTGATGCTTCCGATTCTTGTGGCGGGAGTCATCGGCTTCTACTTCCTTTACGCCAGCTGGTTCCGAATCGGTTCGGACTTTTTCAAGAAGGATGTGGGGAAGGTGGTGTCCAGACTGCATCGCGATTTGGATAAAGGCGGCTTTGAATGTGCAAATGCGCGTCTTGTAAAACGCCGCGGTATCTTGTCGCGCGAGTTCCGCTATGCGCTTACCGTTGCCGAAAAAACGCCGCTGGAATTTCGCAACTATATGCAGGTGCGCATGATTATGACGGTACGCTACATGGAGCAGGGAAGCCGCATTGTCGCTGTGATGGCTGCTGCGGCACCGTTGCTTGGACTCCTTGGAACGGTGACGGGCATGGTTTCCACTTTTGATGTGATTACCTTGTACGGAAATCAAAATCCGGTGCTCATGGCCGATGGTATTTCCGAGGCGCTGATTTCGACGCAAAGTGGCCTCTTGATTGCGTTTCCGCTTACGCTCTTGAAGCAGCGCCTTGACGAACGTATTGAACTTTTGAAGCAACAGTTGGAACTGGGCGCAACTGTGATTGAAAATTTTATAAATAGGGTTTGATAATGGAATTCAATTTACCGCAACGCAGAAAGAAGGACATGGGCATCGAAATGGGCCCCTTGATGGATATCGTGTTCATCTTGCTCATCTTTTTTGTGGTCACTTCTTCGTTTACCCGCGAGACGGGCGTTGATGTCACGAAGCCGCAGGCGCAAACGGCGAGCCAGCTTGAAAAGGAAAATTTGCTTATCGCCATCACGCGTGAAGGGACGATTCACATGAATGAGCGCCAAGTGGATTTAGCGAGCCTTCAGGATATCCTCAAACAGTCGCTTGCAAAAACGCCGGATCGCGAGGCGGTCGTGATTGCGGATAAGGGTGCAGAAACAGGCGTGCTTGTGCAGGTCATCGATATTTGCAACTTGGCTGGTGTGAAAAAAGTTTCTATCGCGGCCCAGGCGGACTGATTATTTGGACAACGTAGATGCTAAAGAAGATTTTTAAACGGTTTACGATTCTCATCGTTGCGATCCTCAGCAGTTGCCTGCTGGTGTTTTCGGTGACTCTTGCAAACCTTTTTATATCGGGGAAAGTCTTTCATCAAAAGAAATATGTGAAGACGGAAGTTGCAATCAAGAAGATTGAGGAAGTTGAAAAAAAAGTCGAAAAGAAAAAGCCCGCTCGCAAGCCGAATCGCCAAAAGTCGAATTCGCGTTCGCCGAAGGCTGGGCCTCGCATGGCGATGAATCTTGGTACCGCAAGCCGCGACGGTGGCGCGTTTGTGAGCGAGGAACTGGTTGCTGATTTTCGCGGTGGAGCGCTTTCGAGCGAAAAGGGCGATGTCGATAAGAAGCCTGTGAACAGGACGCTTCCGAGTTTGCAGGTGCCTCCGCAAATTCGCGACAAGGAAATAGACGCATCGCTTCGCCTCAGTTTTTGTGTGGATGCGAATGGTCGCGCCTACGATATCAAGGTGGTGGAGGAATCTCCGATTGGGCTTGGCTTTGCGCAGGCGGGCAAGGATGCGCTTTCGCACATGACTTTTGAACCTGCAGAAAAAGGCGGCAAGGCTGTGCCGTTCTGCGGAATGGAGCAGCCGTTCGAGGTGAAGTTCCATGACTGATTTAGACGAGAGACGAGAGACGAGAGACGAGAGGCAAAAGACAACCTTTGACCACTTAGCGCTTCAGCGCTTATGTGGGCATGGCCACCTTCAGGTGGGAGACAAGAGAATAGGCTGGCTCTGTCTTGTCTTTGCCTTGTTTGCTTTTGTCGCCTTTGCTCAGGCGGCGCAGTCTTCTTTTGACTTGATGGAAAGAGCGAATGCGCTTTACCGCAGCGGAAAATTTACCCAGGCGATTATCCTTTACCGCAAGGCGGAAAATCGCGGCGCGGACCCTATTGCAGCGAGCTTCAATACCGCTAACAGCTATTATCAAATGGAAAAGTACCCGGAGGCTGCTGCGAGTTATCGCAAGGCTGTCGATTACTCCGAAGGAAAATTTGCGCCGGCGCTATTCAACATGGCTAGCGTCTATTATCGCCTGAAACAGTATCCGGAATGTATCGCTGCATATCACCGTGCGCTGAAATTGGAACCGCAGAATGTTTCTGGCTGGCTCTACCTCGGCGAAGCCTATTCGCGAACCGGCGACAAGGTCGGCGCCCTCCGCGCTGTCGAAAAAGCCTATGCGCTTGATAAAAGTGACATCAGTATCGTCTATCAGCTCTCCGAAGCAAATGTTGCACTTGGTGATTTTGACCGCGCCACATCCGTGATACGTGAAGGCTTCGCTGAACATCCCGAAGAAATTGACTTCCTCGTTTACCTTGGAGATGTTTATCGTCTCAACAAGAATTTTGAACAAAGTGCAGGAGCCTACCGTGAGGCGCTTGGCATCCGAAATGACGATGTGAATACGATGTACAAGCTTGCCGATGTCCTTGTAGAAGATAATAAGCAGTTTGTGGCGATGGATATTCTGAACAACGTTTTACAAATTAAGCCCGATTTTACCGATGCCGCTGTTTTCCTCGGAAACCTCGCTTACGATGCAAAGTTTTTGGACCGTGCCGAATATGCTTATGAATCCGCCGCCAAGTACAAGAATCCCGAGGCGGTTTACGGCTTCAAGAACATGGCCTACGATGCGCATCTGCAAAAACGAGACGCCGAGGCAATTCGCCTTTTGAAACTTGCGCAGAAATACTACCCCGACGACGCCACCCTCAAATCCGATATTCTGGAATTCGAAAACGCGGAATGACTCGCTTTTGCGAATGAATTTCTGTGAGTCGTTTTTCCACGCGTCGCTCTCGGCGCCCGTCCCACGCGCATTCCTTGTCTTTCCCGCATTTTTCATCCATGTCACCCTCGACCAAATTGGGTGTCCTACAATCTTGTTTGCCTTCGGTATTTGACGCCAACTCCTCCTTTTGAAAAGCCTATAGCCATCCTCTGTACAAGTGGCTATATTTGGCACATGCTTAAAATCATCAAGGCTGTAAGCCGTTTCCTTTCCTCTTATACATCACTCATCGTTATCGGCTGTGCCATCATCGCGTTCTTTGCGCCGTTCCTTTTTGGCTGGGTTCATGGCGATGTCAGCTCCGTCATTCTCGGCGTCATCATGCTCAGCATGGGTCTCACCATCACAATGGACGATGTCCGCAATTTGATGAAACAGCCCGCGCACATTCTGCTTGGAGCTGTTGCGCAGTACACCATCATGCCGCTTGTGGCTTTTACGCTCACAAAAGTTTTCGGCTTGAACCCGTATTTGGCCGTCGGCATCATTCTCGTCGGTTGCTGCCCTGGCGGCGTCTCTAGTAACGTGATGAGCTTCCTTGCCAAAGGCGATGTGACTTACTCGGTGAGTATGACGATGGTGAGCACGCTCCTTGCGCCTCTCATGACGCCAATGCTTGTGCTGTGGCTTGCCGATACGAGCATCAATGTGAATGCCGTCGGAATGTTTTTAAATATTTTGTATGTAACCATCGTCCCGATTACAATCGGATTCCTCTGCAACTATTTTTGGGGTAAGCGTTCCGCGTTCAAGGAAATCCAATCAAATATGCCCGCCGTGAGCGTCATTGGGCTCGCGCTGATTGTCGGTGGCGTTATCGTGACTGTGCGCCCGCAACTTTTTGCAAACGGCCTCTCGCTGATTTTCCTTGTACTCGCCGTGGTGTTCCTCCACAACGGACTCGGCTATGTGCTGGGCTATTCCGTGGGTCGGCTGTTCAAATTTAACACGGCGAAAAAGCGCACCATCGCCATTGAAGTCGGCGTGCAGAATGCGGGCATGGCGACCGTTCTTGCTTCTGCGTTCTTTGCCGATCCCGCAAGTGTCGCGGAGCATCCCGAAGCGGTCCTTTGCGTAGTCCCGTGTGCAATCAGCTGCGCCTACCATTCCATCAGCGGAACCGTCCTCGCGGGAATCTTTGCGCATTTTGACGCGAAAAAGATGAAGAAAGAAATTTCTTCCGCTGTTTAGAAAATACGTACAAAATAAAAATATTTGCAGATTGAAGACGCTTTTTTGAGAGCGTCTTTTTTTTTATTCAAATTTGTAAAAAAGATGTATATTTCATCATAGTTAGACAACACTTCCGACGGCGTTGCAGGTCATGGGTGGGAACCATTGGCTAGCCAGGTGACGAATCTGGTGTCGCAGAACGGGAAGGCGATTCATTCTTGCGGAATGCGAAAGACCGAGGGGATATAACCACCTAGTAGCGCCGCAATACAAATCCCCATTCATCATTACAACATCAAACAACGTTAGCGTGCATTTTTTTTGCGCGTAGTAATTCTTGGTCGCATTTAGGAAAATGTGTATCTTACGCTTTTCCTGGATGTAAATAAAAACTATTGACAAGTAAATAAAAAATATTTATACTTATGTACGAAGTCATAATCAAAAAGAAAATTCAAAAAAGAGCGTCAACGTTACCCAAGGAAATATTCCAAAAGTTTCGCTTGCTCGTTGAAGAAATCAGAGTGCAAGGACCGACCCGTTCCAATTGGTCCAATTACGGAATTTTGAAGGGAACACAAACTCATCATTGCCATCTTGCTCCAAAGTGGGTTGCATGCTGGGTCGAGACGGAACAAGGTATTCAAGTGGAGGTGACGTATGTTGGCAGTCGTGAGAGCGCCCCGTATGCAAAAAAGTGAACCCGTTTGCTTTTCTATCCAGGGGGATGTCCCTAAATATGTCATGAAATATTTGTACAGCAAGTTCAGTGATGTTCAAGTTTTTGATCCTAAACCCGCTGAAACAAATGAAACCTCTGCAGACGATGATGAAGAGTACATTCGCTGGGAAGATTCTGGCATTGAAGAACTGTTTCAGTCCATGACGACGCCTGGTGAAAGCCTTAAGCTTCTCCGTACCAATTTCAGGATAACACAACGTGAACTGTCCAAAAGAACGGGAATTGCCGTCCAGGCGATTTCTGCCATGGAACGCGGCCGCGCTCCCATCGGTCGCAAGATGGCTCACAAGCTCGCCGATGCCTTGGGCACCAGCTACAGGAACCTGTTCTGGTAGAAACCTGCTTATTCGATATTTCCTGCGGCTGTCGCTGCGTCGCGGCTCTGCAGGAAATTTGGATGATTACACGAGCCACTTTTCACGCAGGAATTTATCTGGCTCATGAACTATTTTACCACATCCACGGGTGCTTAAAGCAATCCTCTGCAATTTCTGTTTTCGTTGCGTCTAGATAGTCGTTGTATTTTATTCTTTTGCTGTCGCCGACTTTCTCACATGGGATATGTAACGCTTGTGTCCAGATGTTGCCATTAGGATCTTCCATGCCGATATCCAACATCGGTAAAAAGTCGTGTTTTTTGTGGTAAAAGATTTCTATTTCAAATTGCTCGCCAATGCGAATTTTATTTTCATAATATGCGGTATAATGCAAGCAACGACTTTGCATTAAATTTTTTGTTAAATAATCGTCGTAAAGGCAAAAGTGTCGTTTGTCTTGACAAATTAGACAAACTAACGAAATATCTGTTTTTCCGACGTTTTTGAGTTTATATCGCACAGAAATCCAATCATTTGCATTTTTTTCTTCATCAGAGAAATTGGCATAAACAAAACCATCTTCAATAGAATCCTTAAACTCGGCAACTACGGCACGAAGACAATCTTTTTTAGAACTCTCATTGAATTTGTTTGAAAGTTTATGAGCTTTTATGATTTTGAATTCAGGACGATTTTCAAAAAATCGTTGCCACCCGCAATGGCGCCAGAAATAGCAGAAATAATTTCTACGGATGCACTCATATTGATTGCCGTTTTTTCAGTTTATAAGACTTCAAAGAGTTCTTCTAGTTTGGCGACGATGCGTTTTTGTTCGGCTAATGGGGGGAGAGGGATTAAGTAATTAACCAATTTCTCTTTTGAAATATTCGGTTGGGCTCCTCCTTCTCCGCGCTTAGTCAAATCAGTCTTACTAGCCATTAGAAAATAGAACAGATACTTATTGAAATCGTAATGCAAAGTACATGCACAGCATGCTTGATTTGTTGTTAGTTCTATGCCTGCAATTGCAAGTTTTCCAATTGTTGCTCCGTACATTGCGATAAGAATATCGCCTGGTTTACAAAGACGCAATGAGCATTTTTCTAGAGCTTTTTGAGATACTTTAACTTTTGTGTCTGTCACAATAGAATTGTTTAATTCTCCTGTAACGAGCCATGGAATTACGCCATTGTTATAAAATTCTGGATTTCCTTTTGCTGGAGTAGCCCCCGCTCCCCACGAGCCGATATTCCCCATTCTAGTCCACACCCAGTTTTCAGGGATGTCGAAGGGGATTTCTTCGGTGATGTCCCGCCTGCCGGCGGGCAGGCCTTGGGTATCCTTAGATTCTTCAAACCAGGATGAACCATCACGATAGATGCGGGAGTTTTGAACCTTAGCGGATGACTTCTTGGATTGCTTCGCTACGCCCTGTCTGCCGACAGGCAGGCTCGCAATGACTCGTTCGGCGGAAATGCGTTCCAGGAGTTCTTGGGCGGGTTCCCAATTTTCAGGTGAATTTACAACTTCTTTTTGAAACCATTCTCTTCCCGCGCCAGACTTCAAATATTTTTCTCTGGATATAGCTTCTTCTTCACCATAGTGAACTTCGTAATAGTAAACTTGCTTTGGCTTGTGTGATGCAGTCCAATCGGCACCTTTACCGGCACAATGTTCTTTAAATCGATTAGACAAATTTGATGTATGTCCTTTGTAAAAAGATCCATCTTCACACTCAATTACATAAGTATACCATTTGCCTTTTTCAAAACCAGGCAGGTTTTGGGTTCTGCCTGCCAGCCGGCAGGCTGGGGGGACGAGTTTGCCTTGGATGGCTTGTTGGAGGATGCTCTTTTTTAGGGATTCGGGAAGTTCTTTGTTGAGTTTATCCAGTTGCTGTTGAGCGGAATCGTATTCTTCTACTAACGGGAGAATCTGTTCAAGTTTTTTGACAATTCGTTTTTGTTCTGCTAAAGGAGGAAGCGGGAAAATCCAGTTTCTTAGAACACTCAATGATACAAAAGATTGTACCCCGCCTGCCGCAATTTTCTTTAATTCTTGTTGCACATACTGAAAGTACATCAGCATGTAATTCATATCCGTCTCTTGGATATAAGGCTTAAATAGAGCAACGTTCTTTACACTAAATTCTCGATCTTTCTTTACAAGGACTGGATTTCCTATGCTGCCAATCATTGCAAACAATATGTCATTGTCTTCAACTTTGGATCGTGTGGAAAAATTTTCATGGTCTTCTTGTGAAATATATTTCACATCAGTAAAATCAATTTTTCCATCAACAAGATTCTTGCTTGTAACAAAAGGAATTCCCGATGGATAATATTTAGGGGAATCATGAGTGCCATCCCTAACATCTAGATAATCCTTCAACCTACACCACACCCAACTTTCGGGAATGTCAAAGGGGATTTCTTCGGTGATGTCCCGCCTGCCGGCGGGCAGGCCTTGGGTATCCTTAGATTCTTCAAACCAGGAGCCGTTTTCACGATAGATTCTGGAAATGGGAACTTTTGAAGATTTTGCTTTTTTAGAAGACGAGCGAGGTCCCGGCTCGGAGGCCGGGATGACGGAAGAAGATTGCTTTGCACCATTCACTACTGCTTTTTGAGCTGCAATTCGTTCCAGCAATTTACTTGCGGGTTCGTCCTTGGGATTTTGCTCAACAAGCTTACCCTGGATAGCCCACTGAAGGATACTGTTTTTGAGTTGCTTACCGTTCATTTCCTATTCCACAAACCTTTATTCTGAATGGAGACTTTTTTGAAATATTGTGTCGACGACACCGATACTTTTTAAAATATGGTTTTAGTCATTTTCTAATTCTTCTAACCATTCCTTCATTTTCAATTGCAATAAACTTTTTTGAGGCAAATAAAGTTCATAAGCAGATGCGTAAATGTTGGAATCCTTGGGTAATGTCAACTCAACCAAAGTGTCCTTCTTCTCTTTGCAAAGCAAAATACCAATCGTCGGTTTTTCAAACTCTTGTTTAATGTATCTATCATAATAATTGACATACATTTGCATTTGCCCTAAATCTTGATGTGTCAATTTATCAATTTTCAAGTCAACAAGGACATAACACTGCAAAAGTCGATTGTACAAGACTAAGTCGACATAGAAATTTTCTTCATCAAAAGTAAAACGTTTTTGCCGAGCCTCGAATAAAAACCCTTTTCCCATTTCAAGTAAAAAATCCTGCAACTTGCTGATTATTGCCGATTCAAGTTTTGATTCGGAATAAGACGAATCAGGTTTTAAGCCTAAAAATTCCAGGGTCAATGGATCCTTGATGACATCTTCCGGTTTTTCAACAACATTTCCTTCTCTAGAAAGTCGTTGTACGTCTTTTTTATTACGACTCAATGCAAGTCGCTCGTATAAACTTGAATTATATTCGCGTTGGAGTTTGCGGACACTCCAGTTTTCTTTTCTGCATTCTATCTCGTAAAATTTGCGTTCATCGTCTTTTTTTATCCGCATTAGAATTAGATAGTGCGACCACGAAAGTGTAAACCCGAAATTTGACAGACTCTGTTTGTCATTTCCAATTTGACAGACACTGTCTGTCATTTTTTCGTATATCAAATAAAATTGACGGACTTGACGTAAGTTTGAATAAGACCATCCTTCGCCAAACCGATTTGTCAGTCTTTTAGACAAAGTTTTCAAAATTTTTTGACCGTATTGAGCCCGATTTTTACCATGCTGCTCTTCTTCAACAATGTATTTTCCTACCATGAATTTTGTACAAACTTCTGCTATGTTCACACTAGACAAAACACTTGTTCTTGCTTTGGTAACAAGCGCTTCTATCTTTTTATAAAGATTATCAATGGTTGCGGAAGGTAGATTGTTCATTGCGTTAGCCCCTAGATTCCCGATTGGTGTCGGGAATGACGATGTTGAGGAGTTTCTGGATCTGTTCCAGTTTCTTGTCAATCTTCTTGTCCAGAGCGGCACGTTTCTTGTGGTAATCTTCCAGGAGTTCTGCGGGCGGCAATACTTCCTCTTCTTCCTTGGGGAACTTGCACTGGTCAAAGTTGCAATCCATGTCCAGGAGTTCCTGGGGAGTAAAGCGGCGGGACTTTTCGCCGACGACTTCACCGTCGTCATTCGTTTCCAGAATTTCTTCGCGGTTTTTCCACCAGTCGACAATCGCTTGGCAATGTTCAAGTCGCATGGGCTTGGTCTTGCTGAAGTGCTTGTAGCCTTCGGGCATGTCCAAGCGGTAGAACCAGGTTTCCTTGGTGCTAAAGCCTGTGGGCGCGTCCTTCGCCTTCTTGTTATCAAAGAAGAGAATGTTGGTAGCGATGCTTGTATAAGGGCTGAAGATGCTGCCCGGCAAGCGGATAACCGTATGCAAGTTGAAATCGCGGAGCAACTTTTGCTTAATGGCTAGTTTTGCGCCATCGGTACCGAACAGGAATCCGTCGGGGATAATCACACCTGCGCGGCCGTTCCTTGCCAAGCGATACATAATCAGCACGATGAACAAGTCGGCCGTTTCGGAACTGCGCATATCCGCAGGGAAGTTGCTTTTTGCTCCCGTGCCGGTGCTGCCGCCGTAAGGAGGGTTCATGCCGATGCAATCCACCTTGTCGCTGTCCTTGAAATCCTGAACCTTCTTGCCCAAGGAATCCGTGTGGGTGATGTTCGGTTCTTCGATGTCGTGGACCAACATGTTGGTAATGGAAAGCAGATACGGAAGCGGCTTCCATTCCTGACCGATGATGGAGTTCTGGTATTTCTGTTCGTCCTTGGTGGTTTTCACATGGGGCTTCAAGTAGTTCAGGCAACTGGTCAAGAAACCGCCCGTGCCACTCGTAAAGTCGCCAAAGGTTTCGCCGAGTTTCGGGTCCAACTGTTGCACGATAAAGTCCGTGAGGGCGCGTGGCGTATAGAATTCACCGGCGTTGCCCGCAGACTGCAAATCCTTCAGGATGCCTTCGTAAATGTCGCCGAACGTGTGGCGGTCTTCTGCATCGCTAAAGTCCACTTCGTCGATGATGTTCACCAGTTTGCGGAGAATGATGCCGTCTTTCATGTACTGGTTCAAATCCGCAAAGACCATCTTCACGATGGCCTTGCCGCGCGGCGTATTCTCGTCCACCTTGAGGTTCTTCAACTTCGGGAAAAGCTTGTTGTTCACGAAGTCCAGCAACGCTTCGCCAGTAAGGGCGGAACCGCTCTTGTCATCTACGGCCCAGTTACGCCAGCGGAGTTCTTCGGGAATAATGGAAGTGTAGCTGTCCTTGGTGCATTCCCAGATTTCTTCCTGGGCGTCATAGACTTTCAAAAAGAACATCCACACCATCTGTTCAATGCGCTGGGCATCACCGTTGATACCCGCATCGTTACGCATTTCATTTTGCAGACGCTTCACCAAGTTAGTTACAGACATAATTTATCCTTAAATTTGTACTTGCCTTTGCCATGGCCAGTGACTGGTTCGACTAAAGACAATTCCATTATTTTTGTTCTCAATTCCAATAATTTTAGGTTCAATTCCAATTTTTTTTAGATTCAATCTCATTTGTCATCTGAAAAGGCGGCTCGTATTTTTTTGCATTCTAGGCTCCTGCATAAGGTTCGATTAAATATATCCTTATGCGACAACGTCGGTCAAGTAGAGCTGTTTTTTCAAATCAAGGATGGCTGCTTCGTAGCCTTGTTTGCCGCCGAAGAGCTTCATGATTTTAGGCACGGTGCCGATGTGGTTGAACGGGTCCAGTTTCAGCACGTCGTTGCTTTCCATCTGGAGGATTCCGTCGTCGGCGTATTTTTGGAGAAGTGCGTCCAGGACTTCGCGGGCCTGGCCTTCGTATTTTGCCAGGTAGTTGCGTTTTTGAACATTCTTTGCGCGTTCGCTACGGGTCAACGGCTTTTGGTCAAACGCAACATGGCAAATGATGTCGAAAACATCTGCCTTTGCAAGAGCCGGATTCGCTTCGCGGATGGCGTCAATCAGCACATCGTATTCCTTGAGTTCATCGACAATGGCGGCTTTGCGTTCCGCTTCGCCCCAACGCTTAAGAAAATCGTTCAATGTGGCGAACTTGCCGCGAATGTTTTTGCGGGTAAAGTCGGTGAAACTTTCGACTACCTGAGTCTTGCCATCGGCTCCCAAATAAGAAACAGTTTCCACGTCAATTTTGACTTCGACTCCGCCGACGTAATATTTTTTCGGACCTTTTTTCGGATTCGGATCGTAGGGGTTTTTAGGTGAAATGTCGCATATTGAACTCGGATTTTCTGGTTCTTCGGGCATTTCGGGTTCGCCATCGAATTCCGGATCCTTGAACAACTTGGTCGCATCGCGGAAGTCAAGAATTTCAAAATGCCACTTGCCCTTGTCGGTGCGCAAGCGCGTTCCTCGGCCCACAATCTGCTTGAACTCCGTCATGGAACCGATTTCCTTATCGATGACGATGAGTCCGCAAGTTTTGCAGTCCACGCCGGTGCTCAGCATTTCGGAAGTCGTCACCACAGTCGGGTACGGCTCGTTCACGTCGATGAAATTGTCCAACTGCTTTTTGCCGACGGCATCATCGCCCGTAATGCGCATAATGTATCGTGAATCTTCCTTCACCAAGTCGGAATTCAAATTCACGAGCAGCTGGCGCATGGCTTCGGCTTCTTCGACATCGGGGCAGAAAACAATCGTCTTCGTCATTCGACCGATTCTGTAAAGCATCTGCGTAATGCGGCGTGCCACAACTTCACGGCGGGGCTTGATGACGATGTCGCGACCGAAATCCGGACGTTGGTAAAGTTGTTCCGGGATTACATTTCCGAAGAGGTCTAATTCGGTAGCATCCTTCGGGGCCCAGCCATTTAAATCCACATTCAAGAAGCTGTTGGTTACGCGATATGGCGCAAGGAATCCGTCTTCTATGCCCTGCTTCAGGGAATAGGTGTAAATTGGCATTCCAAAGTAGTCGAGATTGTTCGCTCCATTCACAGCCTTCGGCGTTGCCGTCATGCCAATCTGCGTTGCGTCCTTGAAGTATTCAAGAATCTTGCGCCATTCCGAATCGTCCTTGGCGCTGCCGCGATGACATTCGTCCACCATAATCAAGTCAAAAAATTCCGACTTGAAAGCGGTAAACGGATCCGGGACATTTTCATCGTAAGATACGAGCTGCTGGTAAAGCGCCATGTAGATTTCGTAACTGGAATCCAGTTCCTTGCCCTTGACTTTCGTCATCACCTTTTGGAAGGGCTTGAAATCTTGCGTCATCGTCTGGTCGATAAGAACGTTTCTGTCGGCCAAGTACAAAATTTTCTTTTTGGCGCCAGACTTGTGCAAACGCTCCATAATCTGGAACGCAGTGAAAGTCTTGCCCGTGCCAGTCGCCATCACCAAGAGTATTCGCTTTTCGCCCCTTGCAACCGCTTCGACGGTGCGGTTGATGGCGATGCGCTGGTAGTAACGCGGTTTGTGGGATTCCTGATCCCAGTAGTACGGCTCGTTGATGATATTCTTCTGCTCTTCGGTAAAGCCCTTTGCAGAATGCCAACGATTCAGAAGTTCCTCTTTTGTGGGAAATTCTTCCAGAGAAAGTTCTCGTTCCGAGCCTGTCAAAAAATCGTGCTCCACAAAGCCGTCGCCATTGGAACTGTACGCAAACGGAAGATCCAAAATCTGGGCATAGTCCATGGCCTGCTGCAAGCCGCCACCCATCGGTTTGTTGTTGTCTTTCGCTTCGACAATCGCAATCGGGTAATTGGGCATAGCGTTCAGGAGATAATCCGCTTTTTTGCCCTGCTTGCGGGCATGCAGCCCACCCTGAAAAATCACACGGCCATCGGTAAAGAATTTTTCCATGAGCATATCTTCAGCCGCCCAGCCGGACTTGTTCAGCGCCGGTGTAATATAGCGGTTCTTGATATCTTCTTCGGAGAGTTCTTTTTTGTTTTCGGCCATGCCTTAAATATAAGTCAAATACACTTAAAACTTAGACATGCAAGTATTTTTTAATGGCCATTTAGGGCGGTGTTCCCGCCTCCCAATGGAGCGATAGGCAAAAAAAAGGCCCCGCCTTACGGAGCCTTTTTCTTTTAATGGTCGATTGCCTGTGCAGTTAGTTTATGCGAATAGTCGCAGTACGCGCTTGATGCCTGCGACAAAGCGGTCGATGTCGCGTTCGAGCGTATAGGCGCCAAAGCTTAAGCGGAGTGTTGCATCGACGCCAAAACGGTCCATGACGGGTTGCGCGCAATGGTGCCCGCTGCGCACCGCGACGTTTTCTTCGTCGAGAATCATCGCCGCATCGCTTACAGCGATTCCGTCCAAAGTAATGCTTAAAAGTGCGCCGCGTTCCTTCGGATTGCCAAGGATTTTTACCTGCGGAATTTCTGCAAGTTGCTTCAAAGCGTAGGCGACGATTTTTTCTTCGTGGGCGCGGATGTTTTCAAGCCCCTTCTCGTTCAGCCATTCAATCGCCTTGCCAAGCCCGATGACTTCTGCAATCGCGGGCGTACCTGCTTCGAATCGCGCAGGAACATCTGCGTAAGTCGTTTTTTCGAAGGTGACGTTCTTGATCATCTCGCCGCCGCCGTGCCAAGGAGGCATGCTGTCGAGGATATCGTATTTGCCGTACAGAACGCCGATGCCTGTCGGGCCGTAAATCTTGTGGCCGCTAAAGACGAAAAAGTCGCAGTCGAGCTTTTGCACGTCCACCTTGATGTGGCTTGCGCTCTGGGCGCCGTCAATCAAAATCTTTGCTTGCGGGGCGAGCTTTCTAACAGTCGCGATGATTTCTGCAATCGGGTTCACGGTGCCGACAGCGTTGCTCACGTGCGTCACGGCGACCATCTTCACTTTGTCGGTGAGGAGTGCCGGGAGTTTGTCCAAGTCCAAGTCGCCGTCGTCCTTGACGGGGATGACCTTGATTTTTGCGCCCTTCATTTCGGCGACAATTTGCCAGGAGACGATGTTCGCGTGATGCTCGAGCCCGCTGATTAAAATTTCATCGCCTGCGTTGAAGAACTTGCGACCGTAGCTCCAGGCCACGAGATTGATGCTTTCGGTGGTGCCTCGGGTAAAGACGATTTCGTCTTCGCTTTTAGCGTTCAAGAACTTTGCGACATTTTTGCGAGTTGCTTCAAATGCTTCGGTGGTGCGTGCGCTCAAGCGGTAAACGCCGCGCTTCACGGAACTGTAGTGTTCCCTGTAAAAGTCGTCCATCACGTCGATGACGACTGCGGGTTTCTGGGTCGTGGCGGTGCTGTCCAAGAAGGCGAGCGGCTTTGCGTCGTTATCGCCTGCGACGAGCATCGGAAATTCACTGCGGATCTTTTCTGCGTCAAACATGCGCCAAATTTACAAAATGTGCAGGGGGCGTGTCGCCTGATGTATGCTGACTGCGGTTTTTTGCCGAGAGAATATGCGCTTTTTGCAAAAAATGGACTCCAAACCTAAAAAAATGCTGTTTTGGAGCCTGTTTTTTTTACTTTGTCTGTGTATGCTTCAATGAAATTGTTTTTTAAAAGGGCTCCAAAATGCTAAAAATTGAAAAATGGAGCCTATGAGGCTGGAAATTTTTCTGCCAAAAGGGACTTTGTAGTTTAATTTATTTGTAAAAATAGACTCCGAATTTTAAATTTGCCTTATTTGGAGCCCATTTTAGATGAAATTCGGCTAAAAAATTTCTAAACGAGTCTGGTAAAGCGCTATGGTCGTCCTGCATGTCTTGATGCGTCTAGAGAAACCAATAATGCTTTTGCCTGTGAAAAGTTAGTTAGGTGTTGTAACAAAAAGAAGTAAGAAAAATGTATTGTTCGTGTGGGAATTGAAAGTTTGTTTTTATTCATTTGTTGTAATGAATATTTTACCGTTTAAAGGAGGCATCGTAACTATGTGTGGAGGGGTTGGGAGGAGTCTAAGCAGCATTTTCAAGTCTCTCCCACGGAAGGCTGACAGCGAAGCACCCGCATTTCAGCCTTATCATATCAAGCATGTTCTGTATGTTTCTGAACCCGTAC
>JAZLIJ010000118.1:0-1100 GCA_045617325.1 Fibrobacter sp. | reverse complement strand
GCGCCGAATTCGCGTTGAATTGTGCTTTCACTTGCCAACAGATAGGCTACCTGGATAAAGCATTTCTTGCCGTTCTTGATGGCGATGAAATCCACTTCGCCCTTGTATGTCTTTCCAATATGGACTGTGTAGCCTCTTTGGCGGAGTTCGTTGTAAACGATGTTCTCCAAAAAGAATGTGTCTTCGAAAATAACGGAATTCGTTTGAATGATTCTAAGGCCGGTATCGACTGCGTAGAATTTTTCCTTCGACTTTAAAGCTCGCTTTCCGAAAATGTCAAAGCGCTTGACCTTGTGGATTAAAAAGGCTCTTTCCAGGCGGTCCAGGTAATTACAAACTGTTTTCGAGGTTATTGTCTTTTTGCCTTTGGTGGCATGTTCTGCATTGTAGGTTTCCGCGATACTTTCAGCAGAAAAATCCCGCCCTGCGTTTGCCAGAATATAAAGGGAAATGTCTAGGAGCTGTTTCTTTTGAACGTTCCCGCCTGTTTTTAGAAGGTCGTTCCCGACAATGCCTGTGTACAGATTTTCGAGATAGCGCCTCGTAGATTCTTCTTCATAAAAATCGAAGCGCACCGGGAAACCGCCCCACTTGATGTAGTCGTAAATCAAATCCTCGGAAAATTTTCTTCCGTTCAGTTCAAAGTATTCCTTCATCTCGATGAAGGAGAACGGGAAAATCTCAAATTCAACGGTGCGTCCCGTGAGCAGTGTGGCAAGTTCGCCGGAGAGTAGCCTTGAATTGCTTCCGGTGACGAAGATGGAGGCGTTGAGTTTTGCACGGAGCGAGGCCAACGCCTTTTCGAAGTTTTCGACGTGCTGTATTTCGTCCAAAAAGATGTAGTGCTTTTCGTTCCCCTGTATGCGGCTCTTGATTTCCTTGTCCAGGTCGTTCGCTGTCTGAATGTATGAAAAATCAAGATCCTCGAGATTAATTGAAACGATCCTGCTCCCTGGAACGCCCTGTTGCTGCAATTCGCTTTTGATGGAATTTAACAGAACCGATTTCCCGGAACGACGAACTCCCGTCAAGACCTTGATCAGGTCTGATTCATAAAATGGGCGGATTTGCTCCAAATAGCGAGTTCTTGTTAAGTCCAT
>JAZLIJ010000117.1:0-24751 GCA_045617325.1 Fibrobacter sp. | reverse complement strand
CTTCGGAACTGGAATCACGGAAGCTTCCGGAGCGGCACCGGTGTTCACGCTGACAAAGCCGCCAGCCTGAATGATGCGGTCGAAAGCAGTGCGGTCAACGGCGCAGTCACGGATGACCGGGAATGCGGCGGCGCGCCACGGTTCAATCACGATGGTGTCGCCATCCTTGAACTTGCGCATGTGAAGCTGGCAAGTGGTAGTGGCATGGTCAGGACCGTGCGGCATACCGTTGATGACGAGAGAGCACATACCGCAAATGCCTTCGCGGCAGTCGTGGTCGAAGGCGAAGCCTTCCTTGCCCTGCTTCATCTGTTCTTCGTTCACAATGTCCAGCATTTCGAGGAAGGACATGTCCGGAGAGACATCGTTGATCTTGACAGTTTCGAACTGACCCTTGGTCTTGGCATCCTTCTGACGCCAAATCTTCAATGTTAAATTCAAGCCGCTCATTATTTGTAGCTCCTAGTTGCAAGATGGCAATAGTCGAATGTAAGAGGTTCCTTGGAAAGTTCCGGTGCGACACCGTCGCCCTTGTATTCCCAGGCGCCCACGTAGCAGAAGTTTTCGTCGTCGCGCTTTGCTTCGCCTTCGGGGGTCTGGCTTTCTTCACGGAAGTGGCCGCCGCAAGATTCCTTACGATGGAGGGCGTCGAGAGTGAGAACTTCGGCGAATTCGAGGAAGTCAGCCACGCGGCCGGCACGTTCGAGGTTCTGGTTGAAGCTCCCTTCGGAGCCGACGACGTTGACATTGTGCCAGAATTCGTCGCGGAGAGCAGGAATCTTTTCGAGAGCAGTCTTGAGGCCTGCTTCGTTACGGGCCATGCCCACGTATTCCCACATGATGTTACCGAGTTCACGGTGGATGTCGTTCACAGTGCGGTGACCCTTGATGCTCAAGAGCTTGTGGATCTTTTCAGCAGTCTGCTTCTTGCAGTCTTCGAAAGCCGGATCGGATTCGGAAACCTTTTCGAGCTTCGTGCCGGCGAAGTAGCCGCCGATGGTGAACGGAATCACGAAGTAACCGTCGGAGAGGCCCTGCATAAGAGCAGAAGCGCCGAGGCGGTTTGCGCCGTGGTCGGAGAAGTTTGCTTCACCGAGGACGAAGCAGCCCGGGATGGTGGACATAAGATTGTAGTCAACCCAGAGGCCGCCCATAGTATAGTGGATGGCCGGGAAGATACGCATCGGAACCTTGTACGGGTCTTCGTCGGTAATCTTTTCGTACATCTGGAAGAGGTTGCCGTACTTGGCGGAAACACCAGCAACGCCCATGCGCTTGATAGCGTCGGCGAAGTCGAGGTAAACGGCAAGTTTCGTGTTGCCGACACCCATACCGGCGTCGCAAACCTGCTTGGCGTTACGGGAAGCCACGTCACGCGGGACGAGGTTACCGAAGCTCGGGTACTTCTCTTCGAGGTAGTAGTAACGATCTTCTTCCGAAATCTGATCCGGGGAGCGCTTGTCGCCGACCTTCTTCGCGACCCAGATACGACCGTCGTTACGGAGGGATTCGCTCATCAAGGTGAGCTTGGACTGCAGGTCGCCATGACGCGGAATGCAAGTCGGGTGAATCTGCGTGTAGCACGGGTTAGCGAAAGCAGCGCCCTTCTTGTAAGCACGGAAGGCGGCCGTCACGTTGGAACCCTGAGCGTTCGTGGAAAGGTAGTAGACGTTACCGTAACCGCCAGTGCAAAGGCAGACTGCGTCACCCACGTGGCTTTCGAGTTCGCCAGTGATGAGGTTACGGACGATGATACCGCGAGCCTTGCCGTCAACAACGACGAGGTCCATCATTTCACGGCGAGGGAACATCTTCACCTTACCTGCGGCAACCTGGCGCATAAGAGCCTGGTAGGCGCCGAGCAAGAGCTGCTGACCCGTCTGACCACGAGCGTAGAACGTACGGGACACCTGAGTACCACCGAAGGAGCGGTTGTCGAGGAGGCCACCGTATTCGCGGCCGAACGGAACGCCCTGGGCCACGCACTGATCGATGATGAGGTTGGAGTTTTCGGCCAGACGATGAACGTTCGCTTCGCGAGCGCGGAAGTCACCACCCTTGACGGTATCGTAGAAAAGACGGTAGACGGAGTCACCATCGTTCTTGTAACCCTTGGCAGCGTTGATACCGCCCTGGGCAGCGATGGAGTGAGCACGACGCGGGCTATCCTGGATGCAGAAGGACTTGACATTGTAGCCAAGTTCAGCAAGGGATGCTGCAGCGGATGCACCGGCAAGGCCGGTACCCACGACGAGAACTGTAAACTTACGCTTGTTGGACGGGTTCACCAGCTTGAGTTCAAACTTGTGCTTGGTCCACTTTTCTTCGATGGAACCACCGGGGATTTTAGAATCGAGAATCATTAGTGGTCTCCTTACTTTTCAATGTTGAAAGAAACTTGAACTTCACCGACAGAAGGAATGACGAAGGCAGCCTTTTCAGCTTCGGCCTTGGCCTTTTCCTGTTGTTCGTACTGCGGCTGAAGAGCGCGGGACTTTTCAATCAGTTCCTGAGTGGCAGGCTGATTGCCGAAATAGAAGGCAGCGACGGCGGTGATGCCGAAGCCAAGAGCGACGATGACGCTATACACGATGCCGCAGATGTCGATAACCGGAGTCCACTTCTGATGAGCGATACCGAGAGTCTGGAAGGCAGAAGCGATAGCGTGGAAGAGATGCATGCCGACAACGAACATGCTGACGACGTAGAATGCAGACCAAGCCGGATTGGCGAACATGGTGATTGTGGTGAGCCACATGTCGCGGACGATTTCACCCTTGTCGTTCATGTACAGGAAGTGTTCGCCGAACTTGAGCATCATGAGATGCTGGACGAGGAAAGCGACAACGAAGAGACCAGACCAGATCATGGTGAATGTTGCGAAAGTCTTCTTACCCTTGCGAGCATTGACTTCGTAGCCCATTCTACCGCGAGCCTTCTTGTTTTCAAGCTTCAAGGTCACAGCCAGGAAAATATGAATACCAAAGGCAGCCACCAGTACCAGTTCGATGAGATAAATCATCTTCACCGGGAAGTGGAGCGGGTTGAATCCGGTCAGGAACTCGGTATAGGCATTGTAGGAAGCCTGAGCCGAAGCCTGGTCGAAATTCAAAAGTTGGAAGTTACCACACATGTGGCCGAAGACGAACAGGGCGAGGAACGCACCTGTACATCCCATGATCTGCTTCTTACCGATGGAAGAAGTAAGATACTTGATGATCCATTGCATTTTATTTGATCTCCTTGAGAGGATTTTTTTTTGTTTTTAGTTAAAAATTAGAGGACGCAGCAGGCCTTGAGAGAAGGCATTTCGTATGCGTAGCGTTCTTCCTTCGTGAACCAGAAGTTGAGTTCGCGTTCGGCGCTGGCCGGACTGTCGGAGCTGTGAACGACATTTTCTGTCATGGAAGGGGCAAAATCGTAGCGGAGGGTACCGGGTTCCGCCTTAGCCGGATTGGTGGCACCGTTGATGGCGCGGACTTTCGCAATCGCATTTTCGCCACCGAGAGCGAGCATCACGGACGGGCCCTTCGTCATGTAGGCTTCAAGTTCCGGGAAGAACGGCTTCTCGACGTGTTCGGCATAGAAGCCGCGGGCGTCTTCGGACGTCATCTGGTGCATCTTGACTGCGCAGACCGAGAGGCCAGCAGCGATGTAGCGATCAATAATACGGCCAATCAAGCCAGACTTGACAGCATTCGGCTTGATCATTGCAAATGTCATTTCCATAATTAGTACCACCTTATAATGTGAGTGCGTGAAATATAGTAAGGATTTAGTGGTTAGTGGTTAGTGATTAGGAATTAGTTATGAATTATGAGTTATAAATTATGAGATAGTGACAGGCGGCGCAGCCGCGATTATAAATCTTGTAATTCGTACTTTGTAATTCATAATTAGTGAAAATCCTGTTTACCAACCATTCCCCTATTCCTCCGAGATTTTCTTCATCAGATCGTCGGCGAGCTTTCCGTTCGTCTTGATGTTCTGGACAAGCCAGTCCACCGACTCCTTCAGTTCACTCTTCGGATAGGTATTCAGGAACTCATCGAACACCTTGAGAGCCTCGTCATTGCGATGCAGATTTTCGGACAAGATAAATCCGCGACTGAACATCGCCTTTTCAGCTTCCGGGGAACTCGGCCATACGCGATAGAAAGCCAGGTATTCCCGTTCCGCAGTTTTATAGTCATCCAAGTCGCTTGCCAAATGAGCGATTTCGTATGTAGAGCGACGCAAGACGGAATCCTCATTCTGATACCTTTTGCGAACATCGATCCATCCGCCATAAGCCTTGCTCAAATCCTTCGCCTGATTGTAAATGGAATCCAAGGACTTCATAGCGACATCCGAGGAAGCTTCCTGCGGCAAGAGTTCAAAGCCATCGCGCAAGAGTTCCACCTTGGCATTTCCCCATGATTCCACCTTAAAACGCTCCATGCGTCCCTGGCGGAATTCTGCAAGACTGATATCGAAAACGTTCTTTTTCGCCTCTTCAAAAGTCTTCGGCAGCATATCGTCAAGACGCTTATAGTAGTTGAGTTTCAGCAGATTTTCAGGAATTCTGTACCAGTCACTCAATTCATCACGAGACGATTCGTAATCCTCCCCCGGATAAACCGGATTGCCCATAGCAGCATACAACGCCTTCAAGGAATCCTCGGGTACTTCGACCAGATTGTATACGCTATCGGAAAAGGCCTTGTTCACATAATCCAAGTCGTTCTGGCGCTTGAGCGCCCTGTATTCCCACGTTTTGTCGAGATCAAGAGCGCGAGCCTCGGATGCAAAAGCAAGCTGCATAGCCAGGGACTTGATGACGCGCACATGTGCACGCTTACCGCGCTGAATCATCTTGTTATCTTCGTAAACACGCAGAACATCGCGTTCGCGAACAGCAGGTTGTCCATTCTTCGTCACAACAACCGAAGAGGAATCCAAGTCAAAATCAGCAATCGTTTCGACATCATTTTTCACCTGCGCACGGACACGCTCATATTCCTTTTGAGCAGCGCCAAACGAAGATGCCAAATAGAACACGTGATACGTAGAGACACTTGACTTTACGACGGAAGAAACAAAGCCCGTTTCCTTGCCGGCAAATTCACGGAACATATCGGGCACAAAACCAATACCATACGGGAGCGCATGTTCGATGTAGACTTTGCCAACAAAGCCCTTAGCCATCGCGGTTTCCTTGTTCTTGCTGAACGAAGACGCCAGTTTCATGAAATTTTCCAAGGAAATATTCTTGTTCTTGAACTTTGCAGCAAGAGCAGCAGAATCCTTTGATTCCACATGGTAGACCACGTAGCCAGGAGGAGTCATGTAGTGCATCTTGTGCTTTTCATAATACTTCTCCGGGGTCGGCGGTACAAGCGGCACCTCCTGGATGTCGTATTTTTTGAGCAGATAGGCAAGCGTTGTATCGACAATCTGCTGTCGGCAGACGGAGGCAAAGCGTTCCTTGAGCGCCTTGTCAATGACCATTTCCTTGGTGGAATCCTTGGCGTCACGATGGGCTTTTGCATACGCCATGAGCGAATCCGGATTTTCGGAAGCGTAAAGCGCATTTGCGACATCACTGCGTACATCCATATAGGTCAGGGAGTCGGGGAACTCCGAACGATGCGAGTTGTAATAGGACTTCAGCTGTTCATCGGAATAAAAAAGACGATCCATCGCATACAGGCGCTGGTAGACAAACGTCAAAAGGTAATCCTCGAAAACGGCATCGTTGTGGCGTGCATCCAGCTTCGCCTTGATTCCCGGAAACATTTCGAGAGCCTTAGTATAGGCTGCCTTGCGACTGAAAAGGCCGGCCACGGACTTGCGCATTTTTTCCGAATTGGAAAGCGCATTGGTGCCACGGGTGAAGAAGTCCAAGTCCTCCTGATAAATCGGCTCCCCATTCACACGAGCAACCAACGCCTCCTTGTCGCCGACGGAATTGCATCCGACAAACGTCAAGGCCCAAAGGGAAACCAAAGCCAGCAATCTCTTTTTCATAAGAACCTCGAAAAAAGTGCAGTCAATCCCAAACCAATCATTCCATAACGAGCGGTTCGCTTTAAGCGACGGGACAACACCTAATACGGCGAAACAATATAACAAAATACCAGGTAAGTTGTAGGTTACAGTCTGTAGGTCGTAGGTAGTCTTGTAGCAGTGAAATGTGGCGACCCTGATTTTCCCTGTCACCTTGATGGTTCTAGCAGGAGAAGCCTCTTTCTTAAGCAAAAACGAAATAGCTATATTATGGGGGCTTGAAAAACCAGATTTCGATTTTTTGGTTGCATGTCGTTGTTACAACGGCAATCGTTGGCATCGTAGCGCTCGGTGCCTGGTTTTTGCATTTTTCCATTGAGCAGCTCCTTTCCAGCCCGTACACTTTCGGAAACATCGAAATCATTCCTTACGGGCACAAGAAGAAATCCATTCTTGAGCATAGCTATGATTCTATCATGGTGAATATTGACAAGAATACCATCATGGTCAGAAAGCCCCATTTGGACATCACCCCCTTCGGTGAAGAAAAAATCGTCAAGCTGGATGTAGCCGAGTTGTACGCCCAAATACACCTTGACACAAACGACACCGCCGAGACAAAGCCTTACGAGCCCATCGGATTGCCCGACGACTTGTCCATACCCATTCCTGTTTCCATCGCCATAGACAAAATTGCGCTGAAAATTTCCGACGACAGCGTTCTGACGGCTCAAAAGCTTTTAGCCAAAAGCGAAGGCGACTATCAAGTTGAAATTAGCATCCAGGACATTCAAAACAAGATTCTCCCCTCCCCTGCAGCGCTCAGTCTGAAGGCCGACTTCAAAAAGAGGCCGAGAATTTCCGGTTACATCAAGACGACAAACGATTTCGTCCACATTGATTACATAGCCTCGCGAAAAGATCTCGCCAAGGCGCAAATCAACGCCAAGGTAAATGTCAAGGATTACACTACCTGGATTGCCGACAAAAAAATTCTGGAAGACATCCCCGTCATCAAGGAAATTACGGTCAACGCGGACATCCAAACAGATATCGCAAGCAACAGCATCAACTACAAGACGACACTCAACACGGAAATGGAGGAATACTGGCCACTCACGCCGCTTGCCCTCTCCGTCACGCTAAACGGAAATTTGGATTCCGCCTACACAGACCTCCTTTTCACTAACGACGAAGGCGGAAGCATCAGCCTCTCTGGCGATATTGACAAGGATTTCAACTGCAACATGAAAGGCGAAGTAAGCGGAATGAGCGCCGAGTACGGGCCGCAAATGATGCCCATGGACTTGAAAATCAGCTCATTTCAAAAGACCGGCGACAAAATCGAGGCGTCCATCGAGACCCACAGCGGTTCCATTATCAATGCATCGATGGACCTGGAGAACGACCTGAGCATCATCTTTTCGGCATCAGTCTCGCCGCTGGAACCTTGGGCCTTGGACTGGTGTAAAGGCGACGTCGAACTCTCGAAACCTGTAAAAGTCTTCGGGACATTTGACAACGGCAAAATGAAAGCGCATGTGAACATCGACTCAGTGCCGTTCGCCTACCACATGAAGGCGGACTCCCTGCGCGTGAACCTCGTTCTGGACCGCTACAGCATCGTCTTCCCGAAAATCACCATCTATACTCCCGACGAGACTTTCGATGCCAAAGGAGACGTCTACTGGGACTTTAACCACCCGCGCACCTACTGGAAAATTTCGCAGCGGCACGGCGGAAACGTAGAACTCTACGTTGACGTTTTCGACTCCATCAAGGTGGATGCCAGAGCGGACAAGGCTGAAATCTCGACAATTCCCTTCGCTAGGATAAAAATGAACGACAACATGAAGGGACACATTTCGGGAACGTGGAAGCACAACTTCGAAAGCTATGTCGGAGAAGCAGAACTCGAGGCGGAGGGCGAAGTACAGTCATTCAACTTGCAAGGGTACATCAAGGTTCATGAAATCGGAGACACTGTGCTTATTGACCGCGCAATGGCGGTACACAACGGAAACGCCGTAGACCTGAAAGCGGCGTTCGTCATGCCAAACGATACAGTACCGAACTTCAAGCCTACGGCGATGCTTCCAGTCAAGATGCTGTACGCCTGGTCTTCCGCGAAAGACTTCAGCCTGCCCCTGGTGCTTGAGCCCCTCGGCGACACAACGCTAGCCACAGGGATGATGAACGGTGAAATGACATACAAGGACAAGGATGGTCTCCACGGAAAATTCGAGTTCTCGGATCTGAATTTCAGCACCATCCCCTCCCAGCTGTTCAACATTCGCAAAATGAGCGCTTCGGCTAATCGCGACAGCGTGGATATCCAGGCGAGTCTCGACATTCTGCAAGGAAGCCTTACCGGCAACACACAGATTTCTCTCACGAACATTCTGAGTTCCGCAAGAGAAGTCGTAGTCACGCACAACAGCGACAACGGAGGACATCTTTCGGTCAAGGGCAACGTAGACAACGATTTCCTTTTTACAGGGAAAATGGTCGCCAACGGCACATGGCTTGTCCCCGGCACACGCTATGAAATCACGAAGACCGACTTGAATGTCGATGTAAGCGCCAAATTACGCGAAGGTCTCAAGGGAATTGATGCAAAAATATCCTCGGATTCTACAATGCTTCTTTTACCGCAACTTGAGGCACCCCTTCCATTCATGTTCTCGGGCAACGTTGATAACGGAAGGCTGAACATAGCGAAAGTATTCACCCAGAACAAAAATGGCGAAAAAATTTCAGGTTCGCTAAAATACGACCTGAGCGACATGAAGCTTGAGGCCATAGACATTCACTCCGACAAGTACACGCTAAAGACGGGAAGCCACACTGTCTCCATCGAAAAAGTAAAAAGTCATTTGGAAGAAACGGACAAGGATATTTCGCTCTCGGCAGACATTCCCAGCATCAAATACGCATTCCACGACGAATCACTCGGAGATGCCCAGGCAATCGCCCACGCCGACTTGACCCTTCTGATTCCGCATACGCAAAAAGGGCTTATCAAGAACAAGACCGTTTCGGGAAATGTCATTGTAGACAAGCTCGTCTACCACAAGGATTTGGACATTGAGATTACCCCAAGTTCTCTTGACAAATTGTTGAACCTGTTCAATAGTGCCATTTCAAAACTCAGGAGCAAGGAGCAGACCGAAGCAAAAATTTCCGTATCGAGTCCCATTGACTTGGACATCCACGTCACGGAATCGCAGACCGACTCCGTTGAAATCGTAACACCGTTCGCCACCTTCCCCTTGACATTCGACATCCAGGTTCGAGGAAACACGAACAGACCGCTTCTCCGTGGCGACGTGACAAATTCCAACAACGGTTTCATTGGAGTGCGCGACCTTTACCAGTTCGAGCTGAACACATTCAACATTTCATGGATGGACGTTCCGTGGCAACACGGCACCATCGACGTATCCAGTAGCCAGGAGCTCCCCTACTGCACAGAATCCGAAGACAAGGATAAGGAGGACGAGACCTGCCCCATCAATCTCAGCATCATGGGCTCCATCACCAATCCGCAAATCAATCCCACATCCAACTGCGGCACGGAATCGTCTGCGGCAGCACTCTACTACAACATTTTCCTCGGCTGCATCGCAAATGAAACAGGCGAATCGACGGACTGGAACAAACTTGCAGGCAAGGCCATCGGCAAGGTGCTCGCCTCCACGGCAAACAAGACTCTCGGCGGCGACTACATCGGCGACATCGACATGAAGGTGAAGCTGTTCAACAACAACAGCAACAGCGAAAAGGACTCCACCTACTTCAAGATTCCGATTTCGCTTGACCGCTGGGTCAAGAATTTGAGTCTCATCTTTGGCTACACCCAGGACCAGAGCGAAAACCCAACCTACGACCAGGCGCTTCAATTCGGCGCCACGTACACGCTTCCCGTATTCAAGGAAAAGGAATACTCCCACAAGAACCACATTTCACCGACACTTTCACTAAACGGTCTTCTGATATCCAAGCAATACCTCTCCAACACAGGTACCGAAGGAAACGAGAACCGCATCGAAAAAAACATAGGCTTGAACTACACATACCGATTCTGGAATCCATGCCTCTTGGGTATCGGTCATTGCGAAACAGTGCGTCCCACCCCAAAAATGAACCAGGAGAATAAAAAGAAATGATTCTCTTTCTGAGCCTTCTCCTCCTGTTCGCCGGTTTTTCCATGGCAGACAACAACGACAAGCATCCATGGAGTGTCAAAATCATGGGCAACAAAGTCTTCTCGAAATTTCAACTAGAAGAGCAACTTGACATTCCTCAGGAGTTTGGGCAGCTCGACACAAGCAAGCAGGACTTTTTGATGCGACTGTCCATAGAAAATATGAAGGCGCTCTACTATTCCAGAGGCTACTACAGCCTGGACATCATGCTGGACTTGCACAGGGAATACTTTACAGAAGACAGCACTCAAAGAGACTACATATTTTTAATTAAGGAAGGTGAACGCTATAAATTTGGCGGACTTAAAATTCTCTCGACAGGCAGCGAAAAAATTCCGCTAGACCTAACCACGTTAAAGACAAACCAGGAACGGAACTACAGCCAGGATGACATTTCCGAAGACTTGCAGGAAATTCAAAGAGCCTACCGAAGCATGGGAAACCTGCATGTTTACCTTTCTTCAGTTGAAATCGTAGATACAACAGCCAAACGCATCAAGGTCGAAGTCAATGTGCAGCCAGGGCCAAAAGTCGTCATGGGAAATATAAAGACGACAACCCAACGAGTCAAGGACCGAAATGAAAAAGACAAGACACCAGAAGCCGGTCTTTCGGATACAGCATGGCTTTCATCCCTTTGGAAGATAAAGAAAGGCACCATCATCGATGGTAATCAGTACAATTCCTTTAAGAATAAACTTTATTCCACGCAACTTTTCACACAAATTAAGATGAATGACGAGCTCCGCGAAGACGGGCTTTCAGACGTTCACCTCGATGTCATCGAGCGCATTCCCGGCGAAGCGAGATACGGATTTTTCTTTGAAGAAATCTACGGGTTCGGAGCCATCGCCTATGCTCGCCACAAGAACTTTTTCGGCAAGTTCAACGAATTTTCAACCAATTTCCAGATAGCACAACATAAGCAGGAAATTTCGCTAGGCTACGCAAACCCGCTCCTATTCGGGACATCCTTTACATTCATTCCAACAGCAATCCGCTTTGAAGACAGGCTTTCCTTTAACCACGAAAAAATTTCGCCTCCCGCTTATCCAGACAGCACCGAAGAGCGTTACGAAGTGATTAACCGTGGCGACTTGACCTTCGGCATTACAAACAACATTCATTTCCGCGGTACAATTGATACGCGATACGTCAACAAGAACGGCGACAACATGTTCAAGCTCAAGGGTGAAATTGCCTTGACCTTCGACTACACCAACGACTATTTCAACCCGACGAAGGGAATCCGCATTTCACCGACAGCGGGACTTGCGACGAACTTCACCAAGGATGAAAGCGACACTAAGGCTATTTGGCATCCTTACACATACGCAGAAGCAACGGTCAACATGTACTACCCGCTTTTCTGGACATTCTATGGAGCACTCAGCGGAAGCGCAGGAAAATTCTTCAACACGGCTATCGAAGACGACGCACGCGTATTTTACCAAGGCGGCACCAGGTCGGTACGCGGCTACCGCTTCAGAAGTATTTATGCAAGCAACACCGTCGAAGAAAACAGAACCGAAGTCATCTATACAGGGCTTACGCCGCAATATTTGAGAGTCAACGAGGAAATCCGCTGGACATTCCCGTGGCGATCGCTTCGTCAATGGCAAATCGTCCAATTCTGCGACTGGACAAAAGTCATGGACTCGCAAAAACGATTCTCCGACACGCAAAAGACTAGTCTCGGTCTCGGCATCCGTTACAAATGGCAGTTCCTCACCTTCCGATTGGATTACGCTTTCAAGAAGGACTTGAAGCATTGGAAGATTAATGATACGGATGGATTCGACTGGAGCCGTTTCGCATTTGACCTGTCGCAAGCGTTTTAGTGGGTGGCAAAAAGTGGTTAGTGGTTGGTGAAAGGTAAGCAGGATTGCGGATGCAAGATGCTTTCGCGGATGCAAGATGTGCGGGGCTTCGCGGAGGGCATCGGCTTGTTTGGCGAAGTTTCAAGGCGATTTTCAGTAAAATGGTGGCCCAAAAGGAGGAAAATCAATAATTTGGGCCTACATTTTTTAGACAAATTAACGTGTTTTTTGTTTTTTTAGACATTTGGCGGCTCACTTGAGGGCCCAAACTGGCCCAAAATAAGCTTTTGGGCCTATCATAAATCCATCCAACCTCAATTTTTGCATAAAAATCACGAAAAAGAAACAAACAAAGTAACAAAACGTAGGCCTAAATTGAACAAAAACTTCATTTTGGGCCACCAATTTATAAAAAAAACTTTTTAACCCACTAATTTAGACGAAAGAATGGCCGTCGGCCTTTAGACAAAAGACGATAGAGTATGCATCGAGAAATGCGCAGAGCTTGCAGTCTATCGCAGCAATACATCCTACTGTCAAATTCCAACTGTCTACTAAATAACCGTCCCGGCCCCCGAGCCGGGATCCCACAGTCGCATCCCCAACGCATCCCGCATCTGAGTAAAACCGCGCCATAGGCACCACTCTATTTCCTAACCACCAACCACTGCTTACTTCTTCCGCAGATTTAACGCCGCATCCCGAGCACATCTCGCCTCAGAGTAACACTGCGGCGAAGGCGCCAAACTTTCACTGTTTACCAAGAGCGAGCAAGGCGAGAGATGCAGAAATGAGCTCGCCCATTTCTATATCCGAGTCGAAGCAGCGGACGCCAAAGGCGTCAACCACCAACCACTGTTTACTTCTTCCGCAGATTTAACGCCGCATCCCTAACGCTTCTCGCGGATGCGTGCGTATAAAGTTTCGGCTTTTTCTGTTTCGCCAGCGTTCGAAAAAACGTGGCCAACATTTTCGGCGCCGATGCGCCCCTGTGAATTACCTGCAAGCCACGCCTTCATATAGCATTCGAAGGCTTCATCGTAGCGCTTTTGGGTAAAGTAAATCTGTCCCAAATCCAAGTTCAATTCAGCAATTCCCTTCTTATGGCGCAGCCCTTCTTCAAGCGTAAAAATCGCCATCCACGGGGAATTCGCCTTTTGATACATGACTGAAAGATAGCGGCGAGCAGAGACATTTTCCGGATCCAGCAGAAGTCCATTTTCCATTTCGTTCATCGCAAGGCGCGTAGAATCCATGCTGCGGTAATAATGTGCCAAAGTAAAATGAACATCGGCGCCGGCGGTCGCGGTCATCTGTAAAGCGTTTCGCAAAGTCTTGATGGCATATTCGTAATCACCAAGTTTTTCATAGACCTCAGCCAAGCCGTACCAGGCGTCCATGCGGTCGGGATTCAGTTGCAGGGCGCGTTCGAAATGCTTCTGTGCAAGTGTCCAATCCTTCCCCTTCAGGTAGCATTCAGCTAACGCAAAATGCACATGGTCCGTCTCGGCATCCAGCTCAAGCACCCTCTTGTAGGCGGCAATCGCCTCGGGAGTAGCGCCATCCAAATAGTAGATGTCGCCAAGAAGCATCCACGCCTTGTGAAAATCCGGCAAAAGTTCCACGGTGCGCTTGTAGGCGACCATGGCGATATTCTTCTTGCCCAGCTGCACCGACGCGTTTCCGAGGTTGAACCACGCAAACGGTTCGTACTTTCCGTCATCAATAGCAGCTCGGTAATAGCGGACAGCTTCCTTGAACTTCCCCTGGTCGTATAATTCGTTCGCCTTGAAAAAGAAATCATCATTAGCAGATGCGGGAAAAGCGCATAGCAGAACTAGAACGATAAACGATAGATGGTAGACGATAGATTTTTTCGTCTTTCGTCTAAAGGAGCAAAGCTCCGCTCTTTCGCCGAGCATAGTTTCACCTAAGTTACTTGACAAAGCGGAACTCCTTCGTGGCCTTCTGCGCCACAGGGTAGCCGCCAAGCTGGGCGGGAGAGAATTTCCATTTGCGAATGGCGTTCAACGCCTCCGTATCGAACCCGAAACCGACAGGATCCTGAGTCAAGACTTGAGCCTGCGCCACATCACCGTAAACATCAATCACGATAAAAATCTTGACATAACCGGAAATTCCAAGTTTCTTGGCCCTCTCCGGGAACTTCGGCTGGATTTCGCGAAGCACCTGCGCCTGCTCATCCACCTCGCCAGCTTCGTAGACGACATTCTCCATGGAACCCGTACCGACAGCAACGCCGTCGCCCGCATTGCCGCGCGCAAGCGACAAGTCCATCTGGAAATTCTGGCTGCGGTTAACGCCCACATGCTCCGAAATCTTGAACGGATTCGGGTTCACCACCGTGCGAATAATTTTCTGCTTCACTTCCGGTTTCTTTTCGCTCACAAGGACTTCCACCTCGGTCACAGCATCCAAGACTTTTTCCGTTTTCACCCCCTTATCAAAGAAGAGCGTATTGATGACGGGTATCGCCAAGAAAAAGACCGCATTCACCACAAAGGCAATCACCACCGCCAACGGGAAGCGGAGATACTTTGCGATAAAATCAAGAAATGCGTTCATAACAAGTTCTACAATTAAAAATCAATATTCAACAATTCGCGATTCTAGTCTTCCTTGCTCGCAGAAATCGAAACCTTGCGAACTTTCGCCAAATTGCATTCATCCAGGATATCCACGACTATTCCATTCGGTGCATCACGGTCACTCACGATAATCACCGGTCGGTCTGGAGCGTCTGCCATCATCTGCTTCAAAACCGTCTGGAGCGTCGAAAGATTCACCTGCGTTTCGTTGATGTGAATTGTTCCTTGACGCGTCACGCCAATCAGAATGCTCTCCTTCGCAAGCTCCTTCGCAGAACTTGCCTTGGGCTTTGTCACATCGACACCCGTCTCGCGCGTAAAAGTCGATGTAACGATAAAGAAGATGAGCAAGATGAAAACCATGTCAAGCATCGGCGACACATCGATGCCGCCAGCGCTGCGGTTACGTTTACGAATAAAACTCATTTTCCCTCCTCGGCAAAGCAGCGCTTTTCAAACTTAAGTGCCTCGCCCCAGACAAAATCGCCCATAGAACTGATGCGACCTTCCAAATAGTTGTACGCAAGCATCAGAGGGAAAGCAATCAGAAGTCCCGCCTGTGTTGTCAAAAGCGCTTCGGAAATGCCATCGGCCAACAACACCGGATTTCCAAATCCAAAAAGCTGAATCGTCTCGAATGTATGCACCATGCCAGAAACCGTACCGAGAAGTCCAAGCATCGGGGCAATAGATGCGCACACGACAATCGTCTTGAGCGATTTCGAAAGCTTCACGTCCATGCCATGACGAGTCGCCTCCATGGCGTTGCGAACCGCAATGGGGCCTTCAGAGCGATGAGCAATAACATCCTCGATTAGCGCAAGGAAATAACCAAAACGACGAGAGCGAAGTTTTGCGACAGCAGCGTCTTCACCTTTGGATTCCAAATCCTTGAAAAAGGCTGCGGTAGAACGCCCACGAAGCATGAAATAGAAACCGAAGCGTTCAAAAATCAGATACCATCCGAACCACCCCAATGCAAAAAGGGGCGCAAGCACCCAACCGCCTCGATACAGCAGGTTGAGGGATGTCTCTATGACAGAGAGTTCGTTCATTACTTTTCCTTAATCCAAAGTGCGTTGAGCACTGTGAGTCCGGCTTTTTCCATACGCGAACGCAAGGCGTCGGCACGATTCACAAGGAAAGTGTGCAAGAGCTGCAACGGAATAGCAACGATAAGGCCTGCTTCCGTCGTCACGAGGGCAACAGAGATACCGCCAGCCAAAAGCTTCGGGTCGCTCGTGCCATGCATCGTGATGACATCGAAAAGTTCAATCATACCCATGACAGTCCCCAGAAGTCCAAGGAGCGGCGCCGTTGCGGCAAACACGGAAATCCAGCTGAGGCCAGTTTCAATCTTCGGCACTTCGCCAGCGAAAAGCACTTCCAGCGACTTTTCCGCACTTGCGCGATCCTTGAAATCCCGGTTAAGTACGGTGCGGAGAACCAAGCCCACCTTGCCGTAAGCCTTCGGCATGAGCGAACGCGCCTTTGCAGCATCACCAGCCTCCAAAGCCTTCATCGCCGCAGAAGTCCCGCGACCTCCAAAACTCACGATTCCCATCCAAATAGCGCGCCATGCGAAAATCAAGAGACCGAGGATGAACAACGCAGAAATCGGGTACATCAAAATGCCGCCATTGTGGAAAAATTCCTTGAAATTGTCCTTCCACGATTTTTCCTGGTAGTTCGCAATTTCACTGGAAATCTCGGTACTCAGAAGCACATCCACAGGCGCCATGAACATCGAGGAATCATAGGCAGCAGCAAAGGCTTTCGCGACATCGGCTTTCGTCTCTGTTGACAAATTTTCCTGCCATGTAAAGTTGCGCTTTTTCTCGCCCACCACCGGAAGCATCAACGCGGAGGGATGGTAGCCGTTGATATCGGAAACCTGCGCCATCTGCACGGCATAGAGGCCGCCCAGGCGCATGCGGTCGCCCTGCGCCACGGCTCCGCCAAACACAAGTTCCGCCTTTTCCACGCGGCTATCGCGCGTAAACTTCATTTCGCCCTGAGCGACTTCAATCAAGCCCTTAGCCAGGCGAAGCGGATCATCCTTGTACAGTTCCATTTCCTTTTTCAGCTTGTTCTGCGCCTCGACGCGTTCCGCCATGCTGAAAGGAATTCCCTGTTCCTGGAACTTGGCAAGCGTCTCTAAGCGCTCCGGTCCCACAGCAAGCGAAAGAAATTCCGCACGGGCCTTTTCAGCCTGTTGCTTCACCTGCGACAAGTCCTCGCGGGCAACTCTCACATCTTCGAGCAGGCGAGCGCGTTCCGCCATCAGGGCGTCGACCTTTTCCTTGCCCTGCTGATACTTTTCATTGAAAAGTTCACGTTCCGAATTCGAGGTTTCGCGGTCCTTCCAACGCGCGGCAACGGCCATGTCGCGCTTTTTGCGAGCCTCTTCCAAGTCGGCCTTCGCACTATTCAGTTCAGCACGCTTTTTCACGGCATCCACTTCAGTCACCTGCAAGGCGAATGAAGCCGACGGTAGAGCAGCCAATAAGCAAGAAGAAAAAACAGCAGCAGAAAAATAATTACGGAAGCCCATTACTTAGCCTCCTTCGGAATAGAAACAGGAATCGTCACAAGCCTCGGAGCGGTTTTCCCCTCGGCAACTTTCATCACATCCTTGAGAAGAGTTCTCATATTCAAATCGCCCGAGACATTGTTCCAGGCATAGCCGTTGTCGGTGCGGCCAAGCCAAAGCACATCATTACCGTCGTTACTGACAAAAATCGAGGAGACCGCACCATAGCGAAGGAATGATCCAGGAACGCTGCGGGCATCCACCTGCAAGAATCCGCGCCACACTTCTGTAGTGTAGCCTAAGCGAATGCGGTCATAGAAGACTTCCAGAAGGCGGTTCAAGGCGTCATCCGTTTCAATCAGGCCCTTGTGCAGTTGCGATGCGAATTCCTGCACGCTCTTGATAGTCTCTTCGGTGCGATACGGGAAATCGGACTCGAACACGGGGACAAGGGAATCGATAAACGTTGCAAGAGAATCGCGGTACTTCGCCTTGTTTCCTTCAAAATAGTGGATTGTGCCCATCGTCTTACGGCGGGCGTTCGACAAGCGTTTGAGTTCCGTATTCAAAGAATCAATTTCCGCCTTCAGAGCGCTGTGCTGCGCCGCCAACGCCTTGACCTTTTTGCGGCTCACATCCACAAAATCAGAGTGACGTTTCTTTTCAGTTTCGTGCAAGGATTTTTCGCGTGCGGTTTCCGCATTCACGTCCTTGATTTGGCGTCGTACACTTTCTACAGTTTCCTGGGCAGTTGCAAAAACGCAAGAAATTCCCAGGCACAACAACAGCTTTGGTAAAAATGCAAATTTCATGGGCTGAAATTTACAAAGAAATGAGCCTGCAAAAAAATGTGATAAAGCAATTTTATGGTAAAAAAGCCGTTTACAAGAGAATTTTATCTTAAAAACTCAGCCATATCCGGCGGGAACCAGTCGCTTTCGAACGTCCGAGGCTCATTCCAGTAAGGCAAAAGCAGTTCAACCTTGTACGCAAAGAGCATCTGAGACCTTGCACCAAGCACCTTGAAATCCTCATCGGTAAGGCCCACGCCACGAGACATCTTGTCGTAGTAGGAGCCTCCGAAACTGTAGAGTCTGTCGCCCACGATAGGGAAACCGAGTTCCGCCAGATGCGCGCGAATCTGGTGCTTGCGCCCCGTCAAAAGCTCCGCCTCGACAAGCGAATAGGTTTCGCCATCCCTTTGAATATTGCGCAAGAAGGCGAAGCGCGTATGGCATGCCTTTCCATCCTCGAAATGATGCATGCGGAGCCGAATCGGGTCGTCTGGATCTTCGCGGAGAGGCATTTCGCAGTCCGTCACGCCGCGCTTGAAATCGCCACGAACCACCGCCAAGTAGAACTTACGAAGCAGAATGCGGTCCAAGTTCTTCTGGAACCTGGAAGCCGTATCGGAATCCTTTGCAAAAAGAATGAGGCCGCCGGTATCGCGGTCCAGGCGATGCATCGGAGTCGCTGTTTCGCAGTCAAAAGCTCGGCGCACTATAGCCGCAAACGTGTTGTAGAAAATCCGGCCCGTATGATGCACAGGCACCCCGGCGGGCTTTGCGACTAGAACAAATTCATCATCCTCGAAGACGGTCTTGAAATCGGTCGGCACTTCTGGTTCGCTGTAATTTTCGACATGGTAGACAACCTTGTCGCCTTTATGCGCAACCGTCGTGACATCCGCAACACAGCCGTTCACAGCAACAAGGCCACGCGACAAACGGTCAATCCAATCCTCGCGGCTATGGTACGTGAAACGTTCGCAGAGGGAATCCAGCAAAAGGCGCCCTTCCTGCTCCGGGCGAATTTCACTTTCAAAGTACATATCCGAAGGAACGTTACTCATATCATCCTCCGTACAAATCATGTTCAAGAATATAATTGAATACGGATTCTTCCAAGCCCTCGGGACATTTGCTTCGGCTACGCAGAAGTTCCCTGCGAATCGCAGTACTGGAATACACGCCCATGAATCCATCCTCGGGACCAAGCCAATGGAGCGGGGCATACCCATTTTCGGCATGTTTCTTCAAGTCGGGCTTTTCGTAGCCGTTTCTCGCAAAAATAATCAGTTCTACATCACGCAGAAGCAGATGGCCGTTATAGTTTGTTCCAAAGAAATTCAACGGATCGCGCCAGCGCGGAATTCCATCGTAAGTATCGGCTCCCGTCAGCAAGCGGAAATTGATATCGGGGAATTTTTCACGAAGTCCCATCATGAACACGTAGGAGCCGCGGTAGTCGCCCTGCTCAATTTCCAGGTCAGAAAGAACCAAACGCTTGTCACCAGAGAATGCCAGTTCAAGCATGGCGAATCTGTCTTCGGGGCTTGCAATCAAAGTCTTGTCCCAGCGGTCCGGACTCGGCATGAACCACACTTCATCACAAAAGCCCCTATCCAGACAAGATTTTGCGACCCTCACATGATCTTTATGCACCGGATCAAAAGCACCACCAAGAACTGCTACATTTTTTTTCATGCAATCACTCACAGAATTTCACGACAAGGCAAACTAATACAAGAAGACGGCGAAACCGATATTGCACTGCATTCTTCCGCCAGAGACGCTCTTGTCTGTAAATGGATCGTAATGTTCACGAACCCAATGGTAGCCGATATCTACGTACAGCATCGTCTTTGCGAACATGTGAATGAGGGAACCAGCCCCGACACTCCATTCATTCCACGAGACATCGCCCATGTCATTCAGCGACTTGACTCTAGCGTAAGAACCAGTCACATAGAAAAGTCCCATAATGTGAATGCCGAGTTCCACATCAAATTCGGAATGTTCCACTTCGAATTTATTTTCGTCGGCGTCTTCCTCGTTGTAAGTATAAAGGCCATACCCCAAACGAACAAAGCCAAGCCCTGGATACCACGCCCCAATGACAGGCTGAATTTGGTACAAGCCGATATCGTGACCGGAACCGACTCCGGTACCAGAGCCAAACGCCAACGAGCCTCCCACAAAAAGCGGCCAATTCATGACACCAGCACCCTGCGCACCAGCGGCAGAAGCGACTGACGCAGCGGATGCATTTGTCTGAGCAAAAACATTTCCAAGTCCAAGGAACAACGAAAGAATCACTACAGATAAAATATTCGAAAATTTCATTTTCAACTCCTATATCAATTAACAACGATTACAACAAGAGCAAGTCCTATCAACGCATTCGAGACTGCATCCACCTTGGTCCAGAAAAAAACATTCCTGGGCATGACATCGGAATGCAGAATTTTCATGAGCGACATATCCGAGCAAAAAAGCGTAAAAGCAAGCTTTATCGCAACTACAAGCGAAACCCAGAAAGCGATTCCGGAAAAATAAATCAAGACAACGAAAAAAACGGACAAGAAAAATGAAAGCAGAAAATTGGAACGGCGCAGACTCGATTCCGAAGCCTCGCCCGGTCGGCTTCTCAGCCTTTTAAAGGTTTCCATTTTTTCACACGCGGATTCATAATTCAAAAAAACTTCCGATACATTGTATCCAAAAAAAAGAATTGATGCAATCAAGGTCAACTTAACAGCTATTTCCATAATTAGTCCCTAGCATTTAAAATTCGCAAATAACTTGCATAGCGGGCTCGCGTAATGCGCCCATCCTCCACAGCGGCACGAACGGCGCAGCCCGGCTCCCGCAAATGCTTGCAGTTGCTGTACTTGCACGTAAACAAGTCGTCTTCAAAAAATCCCGGAAAAATTTTCGCAAGCGTATCGGCGTCCATGTCCATGAGGCCGATGTTGCGAATCCCCGGCGTATCGATAATGAACCCACCGCCAGGAAAATCGAACAAGCTCGAAGAAGTCGTCGTATGGCGGCCCTTGCCATCGCGTTCGCGGACAGCGCCCGTGCGAAGTTCAGCTTCGGGCACAAGCGTGTTCACCAGCGTGGACTTGCCGACACCGCTCTGACCGCTCAGCACGGAAGACTTGCCAACGAGTTCACGACGCAACTCCTCGAGTCCGCAACCACTTTTGACGCTCACAGGAATCACCTTGTCGGCAATAGACATGAAGTCGCGGATATCCTCGGAGAGGTCGCTCTCGCCATTCGGGAGCAAATCCATCTTGGTAAGCACCAGCACAAACGGGAGATTGTTCAGGTTTGCAGCGAGCAAAAAGCGGTCCATGAAGCCGTAGTTGAACTCCGGCTGCGTCACGCTTGCGACGATGACAACCTGGTCCACGTTCGCGGCAAGCGTCAACTCCTTGCGGAAAGAATCGCGAGGCCCGGGGCGTTTGAATTCACTCTTGCGCGGAAGCACTCTCACGACACAGTACTTTTGCGAACCGACGCCTTCGCTGGAATCATTTTCGTCGTTCACCTGGCCAAGCAGCACGCGGTCGCCCACGGCCGGAAATTCGCCGAGCGTTTTCGAAGTCGTCGCACGGTACATGGCAGTGACGGTGTTAGGTGATAGACTGTCGCTGGATTTGCTGCGGGAGATGTCGCTGGATTTGCTACAGGAAACTTCGCAGGGATTGCAGCTAGAAATGTCGCCGGAGCCTTGCGCAGGCGAAGTCTCGGCATCTTGACTCTGAGATTCCTGTTTACTGCTTACCAACCACTGCTTACTATCCAATCTCACTTCGCAGGTACGGCGATGCACTTCGAGCACAAGACCCTCAAAGCAGTTTTCCTCGCCGATATTCTCTACAGGATTCTTGACGCGCTTGATTTTCGGGCTCCTGAATTCACGACTGAAACGCTCCTTGATGGGGCGTTCATCGACGACGCCGGACTCCATCTCGCGCATCACATCAATGCGGCGCACACGATGGTCGCGGCGAGTCGGGCGCACACTCCTAAGCGGAAATTCGCCTTCAAAATCTTCTTCGGAATCAAAATCACTACGCATTGAAATGCAATTTAGAAAGTTTTCGGGAGGCAATCGCAACACTCGACGCCACATGTAGCATAATCAACACGACGCATCCGACTTTGCATCCAGGCGGCCTTCGGATTCCTCGAGTTCATCCTCGGTCACGGGCCTTCCGCGACGAATGGACTCCATCAGAAAATGAATCGCCTTCATGCGGCCATTGCATTTCTCGATGCAGTTGTCGTAAAAGCCCTTCGTCTTCCAGTCACCTTCGGGAATATGTTCCGAAGCGTAAAGAAAATGCTCCACGCAGATGGAGAGCTGTTCAGCCTCCTTGCGCAAGTCCTCTAAATTACTCTTAGTAAAAAAAGCCATGATTCCAATAACGGTTACAAATCTATGCCAAAGATACAAAAATGCACAATTTACCGCCAAACATCCATCTAGACACCTGCAAAATACTCCCTAAAAAGTAAGCCGGTCGGAAAAATTCGGACAGCAAAATCGTGATTCCTTAATTGAAGCAAAAAGCTAAATTATCAAAAATTTAAAGTCACAAGCACCTTCTGAAATCCTTCAAAACGAGATTAGCAAATACATTTTATACCAAAACCAAGTGCAAAAAAAAGCATCCAAATTCTTTTATCAATCAAATCAAATCTTACATTAAAAAAATCAAGCATCAAAAGAATTACCGACACCAAATATAGAATACATGCAGACAAATTCAACAAATCCGTTGTATCAGCATTTTCTAAACGTTGGTAATACATAATATCCTTTAAAGACATAAAGAATAACGATACAGAAGCCATTATAGATAAAATTCGTCTAAACATAAAAAATCTATTTAGCACAGACTCCTCCCTTTTTCTTCAAGGAATACAAATTTCTTCTAAATTCAAATAGAATTTTCTTTGAAAATGGATGTAAGTCCCCTTCTAAAGCAAAACCATTCACCGGTTCCTTATCATAATATATTTTTATAAAATCAGAGGTTTCTTCAATAACAACATCGGTATTTTCAATAATCGCACCAATTCCATACGTCAAAGGAAACATATATGTAACAAAATCGTTTTTTTCACCATTCTCGTTTTGATAATATATGTGAAATTTTCGATTTAAATCGTGATAGAAATTGAAGTAAAGACGAAAAAAAGAAACATTCACAGAATCACCATGAACAAACAGTTGTTTTCCTTCAATTTTACAGGAAATCTTATTTTCATCATTTGTAGAAATCATAAAAAAAGGTTCTGTGCCAGATCCAGGGAAATGGCCTCCACTCCAAAAAACATAACAAAGAAGCATCGGGAAAAGAAAAATGCTTACAGCGAACAACTTCAGAAAATTTTCAAAGAACCTCATCTGCCAAATTCCAGTTTAAAAGGATTATAGGGTTTAAAATTATCAAAGCCCCAACTTTGCATTACTGCACTTGATTGATCTTCAATTCCTCCCTTAGCCACATAATTTGATATCATTTCCATAACCCTATGAGCAGCAGAATAAGACAAAGGATCAAGACACCCATGCATACATAAATAATTATATCTTGTATATCCACCCCATATCGCATTACCTACATCACGAGCGGTCATAACAGTTCCATTTAAAACACCAATGGTATTATGCGCAGCAGGATAATATGCGTTCTTAAAATCAAACGGGCCACCAGTCCCCCATTCAACAAAATCAAACGGCCAATATTGAGCAGCATCATTTACAAGATTAACTGCATTTTGCTGCATGTTGATATCAAAATTTTTACCAACAATGTCATATCGGCCATCCGTCATTGAAAAGAAATAGCTTTCAGCAGGGGGCGCATCATAAGTGTTCAACAAACCACCATTAGCATCATACACGGAAACAGTATTGAGATTGTTTCCTTGAACCATACTAGCGACAGTATTATTTTCTGTTAACTGAAGATCATAATTCCCATCTCCATCCACCACGTTCATCGGATTCATCCCGTTCCCCGCATACAGATACGGGCTCGAGAATTGCCTTGCCGCATCCACGCTCGCCCACATTCCGAGCATTGGATCCAAGTATCTTGCGCCGAAGTAGTTAAGCTCGGTTTCGTCGTCCTTTTCGTTGCGCTGTGCGCAATGCTCTTCGGCTCGGCAATGCCAGTTCGAGTAAACTCGACTATCGCAGCACTCGCCTCGTTCGCCCTTCCCTGTAAAATTCTCAGTCACCTTGTCCGTGGGTTCCACGAGGGTCAATTGTTCGCCGAAAGCATGGTAGTCGTAGGCGGCTTTTCGCCTAAAATTTTTTACGCTAAAAAACATTATTTTTTTCTAATCATATAAAAAAACAATGAAATGAGTGCGAAGATAAAATAAATAAACCAAGCATCATAAGAAGTTATAAAAAAATACATTGAACAAATAAAAAGAATTATGGTACTAAATTTCATTTATCAACCTACCAAGATTCTACTGTAGAAGTTTTGTCTGCAGGAGCCGGACCTTCAGTTTCCATCAATTTTAGGGGGCCTTCATAACTTATAATTTTTTGAATTTTTTCCCCTACAAAATCAATCGCAAATGATTTAAAGTCTTTATCTACAATTGATTTTACCGTTCCAATTCTCTCATATAATTCAAAAGCGTCACGTCCCGATTCAGTCATGTTCTCTTTAAAATCATCTACAGCAAATTTTGATTTTCCGCATCTTCTACAACACCGAACAAAGAAGTTGCCATTTCCGCCATTCCCAAACTCATAAAAAACAAACCAGCG
>JAZLIJ010000116.1:0-6061 GCA_045617325.1 Fibrobacter sp. | reverse complement strand
GACTTCCGCCCAAATCAAGAGTTTCGATCCTGTAGTTTCGACAGCGAGTTTTCTCATTTTGACATTCGTCTCATTTTTGAGAGCGATCATGAACTCGCCAAAAGCCTTTTGAATGCAGTAAAGATTGGAAGAAACTCTGCCGCTTTCCATCATGGGTCCCCAGTTTTTGTTGATGGCAGAAGTCCACATATCGTACTCCTTCTGCCCCATTCCCTTGGTATTGTAAAGAAATTCGGCGACGTTCAAACGCGTAACAAGGTCAGAGAAAAATTCTTTGGCCCTCACATCTTCAACAGAACGGTTTTCAATTTTTTCTTCAGTTTCAACCATCATTTACCACAACACTTTAGCACATCCATAAATTTACAATTATCTGCAACAAAGTGCAACAGAAAACCCTGCCGGGGATCATCATCCGGCAGGGAAAAGACTTTCGCCAACCCTCAAGGCGACAGTCTTTATTGGATTACGTGCGTTCGTAGGCGCACAGGAAGTCTTTTCGGCTCGATATCGGGCGGATGCGCACGAATCCGGTGCTGGAGTCCGCGGATACGCACTTCGAACCGCCGCCGCCCGCCTCGATCATCAGCTTTTCGTCGATGGCGATAGCGACGTGGGTCGCCTTCGACGAACCGAAGAACACCAGGGCGCCAGGGCACAGCCCCTGTCTGCCTATGTCGTCGACCTTGAACCACTTATGGGTGTCGCACCACTTGCGGAGCCCGTCCGCAGTCGTGTCGGGTCCGTCGTAGTAGCCGAAGGCCGTGAGGCACTCCAGGGCGAACCCGGAGCAGTCAAAGCCGCCGTCTTTTTTGGTCGTTCCGTCGCCGCCCCAAATGTAGGGGCGACCGATGAATCTCTGGGCGTAGTCTAGCACCGCTTTCATTCGAAATCCTTGCAGATGTTCTTGACGCACATGGTCGCAAGGCGCCTGCAGTGGAGGGAGTCGTCTCCCCAGTGGCTTTTCGCGAACAGGCCGACAGCCAAATCGGCGGCACTTGCATGGAGCCGGTTGCACCCGGACTCGCGCAGCATCCCGCGGAATATCGCGTCGCATTCGTCACGGTCGAAGATGTAAAATCCGCTGTTGCCATATAGGGCATCGTGCACAATGCCCGCGATATTGTACAGGTCGTTTTCCAGGTCCCAGTTCTTCAGGAACCAGCGGAACGCATTCGGAACGCTAAGACCGTCGCAGGCGAACCCCTGGGCGAACTCGAAATGCAGCAGCAGGTTCGCTCCGTCGTCCATCACGCAATGGCAATCCACATGAAGCGGAGACGAAAGACGGTAAATTTCGCCGTCCTTGCGCACGAACAGCGCGGAATGCTTCACTTTCTTGCACGTAATCATCACCCCTCCCTCATCATGATTTCTTCGGCGGTGAGCGGTTCGCCGGTGAGCGAGTCGCAGCGAACGGGATTTTCGTCGGCTAAGCCTTCGCGCATCATCTCGCAGATAAAGGCCATGTTGCACGCCATGTGCTTGTAGTGCGGGATTCCGGATTCATCGTCCTTGGAATGCAGGTCGCGCACGAACTCGAGCGTGTGGCGCAAGAGAGCATCCACGTAGCGTCCGAGCTCTACTGTTTTCCAGTTGTTCGGGTCGCCATACTTCCTGTTGCCGTACATGCGCACCTCGGCGATGTCCTTTACTATCTGCGTCGGCACCATCGATATTTGCAGCTTTCCCGCATCGGCCTTCGCCGTCTGGTCACTTGCCATTCCCGCCACCTACCTTGCCTATAAGTTCACTAAGCAAAGCGTTCGTGTCGCTTTGCTTTTCAACAACATCGTCCAGTTTCTTCTCCAGGCGTTCAAAACGGTTGTTGCCTTCATCTAGCCGCTTGTTCAGGTGCTCGATTTCCTTATCGTTGATGGCGAGCTTCGTCTGCATCTGCCTGAATTCTTCGTCGCGTCGAATCTTTGTCGTCATTCGGTCGTCCTCGATTTCTCTGGCCCTCGATTCCGCCTTCTTTGCGCTGCCAAGGCTCTTGATGGCTGTTATGATTGATCCAACCGCGGCGCCGCATGCGCCGATATCGAAACCGGTGATATCCATTTGTTTCCCTTATAAAAAAGTTTATCTACAAGTAAGTGTAGATAAACTTCTCTTGACAGGCGACAATAACGTCACATCTTTTTTTACGGATAATTCATTTTATTGGAATACGTTAATCCAGCAGGTATAAGCCTCGTTTCCCGGAGCGCAATTTTGCAGGGAGAAGTTCCCGTCGCCAAACAAACGGATTCCTTCGAGGTCGGCCTCATTCATGGAATCAAAAGCGCCATTCACGGACGGCCAACGGATGCACCGACCAGGCATAAAAAAAGCCCGCCCGGATGCAGGGGCGGGAAATGGACGGACGGGCGTCGTCCGAAAACTAGACAGGCTTTCGCCACTGGAAGAGGAAACGCGTATGGTACTGGAAAAAGCCGACACGTCGCTTCGATGCCGTAGGCAAGCCCATTTGGTCGACGACTTCGTTGTAGCACGCAATTCGCGATATTTCGTTCCTCTTCGGGTCCACAATGTCGTTCATCGCAGAAGAACAGTAGTCAAGACGGTCGCCCGCATCTTTGCTGGTGAGAATCGTCAATATTCTCTCGTAAGCGCTTTTCCGGAAAGACTCCTCGGCCGAAAGCCTTCCAAATCCATGAACGCTAGAAAGTATCGCTATCACAGACGACAAAGCGCCGGCGACTCCAAGTACCCAGGCGTCGACAAGGCCGCCGACGTTTGCCAACGCGAATATGCCAAAGAAAATGCTGAAAAGGGCGCATCCGGTATCGACGCGCCTGTAATGGGACTCGTAATCCGACACGATTTCAATATTGTACCGACATTGGAATTCTAGCCGCACCCGTTCTTTTTCGATTGCGGAGGAATGTACGGAGGAGGGTTGTTCGCTCCTGGATTCGGTCTCGTCTCGCATTTTGGGCTCCTGAGTTTTTTCATAAAAAAATACCTTTACTGTTGGACAAATGCAAGAGAAGCATTGATTTTAATTCACGCTTCGCCAAAGTCGAAGAATGCGGACGGATCGGAGCCAAAGACCTGTCCGAGCTTGACGGCCATCTTGCGGGAAATGCTACGACGGCCCTTTTCGATGTCGGACACGACGGTTTTGGCCACGCCGAGCTTTTCCGCCAGTTCGGCCTGGGTCATGCCTCTCATGTCGCGATTGAGATACACGGACTCGCCGGGAGTCATCTGTTGTCTGATTTCCTTCGCAAGGTCTGTATCGTCCCACTTGACAGGCTCATCGTCTTCCTTAACGGAAAGAAACTTCTGGAATGCGGATTCGAGGAACATCATGACAAATTTTGGAACTTTACCTTCAACCTTGAAGGAAACTTCCTCAGTGTTTCGCGTACGGGGCTGATTCACGACTGCCAGCATAATATACCTCGATTGTTAGGGTTCCGTTTTCACATTTCCAACAAGCAACCCATCCATAGGAAAGATGGCAATGAAACTTGTTTGGTCCTAGTTTGGAGTAGTTCCTGAACGAAGGCTGCTCAGGTCCGGAGACTTTCAACGCGTTCACAAGCACCTGAAACTTTTTCTGTTCAAGAACAGGCATCTTTTGGACGGACTTGAGCACAGACTTTTTCACGACCACTTCGTACATGGTTGTAATATACACTTTTTTAGTGTACTTGTCAATATTTTTTTGTGAAACAAACTCGATTTTTTCGCGGCAAGTTTACGGACGGCCCGCGGACGCACGACCAGGCATAAAAAAAAGCCCGCCCGGATGCAGGGGCGGGACTGGACGGAAAACAAACCGGCAATCCGTTATCAAATCGTCGGAAGACCTTTTTGTATAGCCCACGAGTTGAAATCAACTATAGCGCAGTAAAGTAGTTTTTCAGAAGAATCCGCATCTTCATCATTCATGGTTTGACAATCGTATCTTGCACTTTGAGACATACTCCGAAGAGTGCTGCATACGATGCCAACCCTTTTGAAAAACCACTTGTTATCGATTAAAATCGAGTTACGAAGTTCATGACCGCATTTGGCATAATCATCTTCAAGATCACTGGAATGTTTTACTCCAGGCCTTTTCACAAGTTTCCTTTGTTCTGAATACCTCGGGAACGCACTTGCAGGAACTAGCAAATGGTCACTTTCGTTAATCATAGCCTCGACCATATGGACCGAAGCATAGAAACAAGTTGTAACGACCCAATCATTAAACTTCGATTTATGGGTAGTGTTCAAAAGTTTAGAAATTTCTTTGTTATGTTTCGCCTGTTCGACGTGTTTAGAAAAATCCGGCATTTACAAGCTTCTTTCAAATTTGAAATCTTTACGAACAGCGTCGATATCAATAGACTCTTCCCTTGTTACAACGACGTTTATCGGGAGCATGCCGCTTTCATTAAATATCCCAGTAGCCACACTGCCATACCAACAGACGTCGGCACGTGAGATTTTAGCATCAGCCTTTAAGCACAAAAGAATTGACGGTTCGTCATAGGAATTATTGAACCCTGCAAAAATCTTAGCAAAAACATTTCCGAAATTTTGAACCATTATCTTGTACATCATTTCGGCGCTTTTTAAGATTCTGTCGTCAGACGGAAACATAGATTCCCGCATTGCACGCAAAGTATCCTCGCGGCCTTTCTCCCAACCACGAGACCAATCCGATGAATCAAGTTCTTTTTCAAGAGCATCGAAGTCTATAGATACATCAGTTTCTACACAATTTTCAGACATGATTTTACCACAACACGTTTAGACGACAATATACATTTTCACAGGAATTCAGACAAGACCGGCAGTTACGGATGTGACGATTTTTACGGCGATTTTTCTTCCATACAGCAAAATATAATTTCAAAAGCTGTCAAAATTCAACTTTTTTTACAGCTGCTGGGGATTTTAATTTATTCGCGACTGCGGTGGGTGGCGGCGCAAAGTTCGCCAGAACAAGTTAGGACGAGATAGGCCTCGGAGAGGATTCGGGACGTCGGCTATTTTGATTTGGTTTCGGCGATTACTTGGAGAGGATTCTGAGCATGGACTCTTTTACTTTGGCGTTGAATTCACAAAAAAATCCAGGACGAATTATCCTGGAGGTTATCGCTGATTAAAGGTTTTTCTTGACGCTATCCAGAGTTTCGTTCATTGATTTTTGGAATAGTTCTACAAAGTCTTTCAACGACGAAATTTTTTCGACGTTTTTCTCAGCTTCAGAAATACCGAACAATTCTTCGACGGTCATCCCCATTTGAAGCAAACGGACACAGTCTTCGTATCTCGGCGAACGACTTCCAGATCCCCATGCAGAAACAGATCCTTGGGATATACCAAGTTTATCAGCTAATTCCTGCTGATTTTTACATCCCAAGCGTTTCATAAACGAGTCAATAAACACTGCCATATTATAGAAAATAACATTTTACAATAAAAAATTACAAAAAGTAGTAAAAAGGTATTGCTTTTATTTCAAAACGTAATTATATTATCACCATAAGCAATAAATTATTACAAAAGGTGATAAACCTATGGAAAATTCACAGTATCTGAAAATGCAACGCGCAACTGCGGAAATCGTCGACAAAATAAAGGCGAAAAGACTTGAACACGGAATCAAAGACTCTAAGGCAAGAATTGTCGCCGAAGCAGTTTCGGAATTCGCCAAAAAAGAACTCGTTCCAGCAAACTAAGAAAAATGTCTAGACGCAGAAATATGATTCCAAGATACATAACACTCGACATGCAGGAATTGGATACCATACAAGCGTCAATGCCGTCAGACATTGAACTAGGATCATGGTTCAGGTCTGCAGTTAGAGACATGCGAACCGGTTGTGCGTCGCCGACAACAGACATATTCATCAGAGAGCAATACGAAATCTCATTCAAAAGAATGATCGCGCGTCAAAATATTGATGCAAATATTTATCAAAACAAAAAAAAGTTTAAGGAAGATGCCTCTATCCGCGAGGACGAGGAGAACCATCACAGCGCGGTCGCGTCATCCGGCAACGGAGACGAGGAAACCACCACCGGCCGCGTCATTTCGGAATCGACAACGTCTTCC
>JAZLIJ010000115.1:0-13930 GCA_045617325.1 Fibrobacter sp. | reverse complement strand
TAGGGATTTTCATGCATATCACCTAAAAATATGCTTTTTCGCCTTGCACGATTTCAAATCCGTTGACTCGCAAAATCGTCTGTATCCCTTTATTCATAAGGTTTCTAGACAACATGCATCGTTTTTTAGTGGACAGCAGTGGGCGCGGATGAGAAATTCATCTGTAGCGGAGGTGTCGCTGAGGGAAAATTCATCGTGATATCCCTGGCCATAGTCATGCTCTCCGGCGAGTTCGTGGTAGAGAAATACGGCGTAGATATCCTTGTCTCTTTGGGAGATGTTGGATAAATTAACTACGTTTACGAGCGAGTCCGCTTTAGTCTTGTTGAAATGGGAGAATTTCTTATGGAGATGAAAATAGAGTCCGTCTTCTTCCTTGATTCGCTTTACTGATTTTGTGTTGCTTGAATAATAGTTGTTGAATCGGGACTTGTTCGCGTAAATTTGAATCGCTTGTTCAAAGTCTCCCAGTTCCATGTAGATGAGATATTCTTCAAAGTGGAGGAGCGGCGCTCCTTTTTTGACGTTTTCTTGCAGGTATTTCAACATGACCCGCGCTGTAGCCGTGTCGCCTTTTTCTAGCGATTCCTGTAGAACGTCTCGGGCGCGGCTGAACATTTCCGCTTTGGGAATGTTGGCTTCGCCTGCTGCGACATGGGTGAAGAGTAGCAGGAAAACGATAAGGAAATTCTTCATACTTTGCCAAAGATAGAATCCTAGGGATTTTTTGTAAGTTCGTAAATGACGAATGTAGTTTTTTTTTGCCGAAAATCGGCTTCTCCAGTTTTTAATCACGTATTTCCCGAAGACGTTCTAGTATCTTTTCCGATTTGTCGTCCTTGGATTTAGTTGTAAGTTTTGGGTGCGGAAGTTTCTGGATAATAGGAAATGGCCGCCATGGAATCGGCTTGTGCTATGTAATACTCCAGCGACTTCAATTTTGTTAATTTGTGCGTGTAGTTCTTGCGCTCTGCATGGCTGCTTGCAGAAAATTCCTTTTCCTTGATGGTCTCCCTTTTTTGAATTTTATTCTTTTGTTTGAAATAATCGCAAGCGTTGAGGATAAACGGCAAAACGCCCATAATGCCTGCTAGAATTCCTTTTGATAAACGATCTTTCCTAACCATGTTCTGTAACTAATAAAATTTTATGACAAATGTCCTGTTGAACAATTCCGTATTTGAAAAAAATAAGCTTGGTAAAATGCTTTTTGAGTTGCTGCGGCTCTCTTGCCGTGGTTTATTTGTTGACCTAATTCGGCCCCAAGGCCAATGCTTCCGAGCGAATTCAAGACGACGAGGCGCGTCACCAGGGTAATCGTGAACATGGCGACATCGCTTGCGACCTTCAGACTCTCGAACTTGAATTTCCGAATTTGCGTAATGGCAATCAGCCCCCTTTTGTCGGAAGAGAAATCAACTTGGACGAAGTGTAACGGAATACTCCGACAGCAATGACTGCCGTACTGCCAAATGCCAAAGCCTGCTTTACGCCGAAGTCCGAAGGTCCGGAATCTGCTCGTAAGCTTTGTGCAAGATGTCGTGAACAATCCGAAAATGACGCTCACGACAATCTGGAACAGGTTGGAAATCTTGTATTTCTTTCGCGGAATAGGGATTTCAAGCAGAGCCGCAGCAATAGAAAAAAGAGCGGTAGCAAGCTCAAGATCCATGTTCGTCACGATTGTGACGGAGTATGGAACAATACTATTGGAGATTATCTTGGCGGCTCATTTCGATTGATAACTAAGTCGAGCGAAGCGGCCGCGCTTGCATGGATGTTTCCTAGCAGATTATCGAAGCAACGAAGTTGAATTAGCACCTTGCTCTTGTGCGTGATAACAGAATCCAAGGCTCCGCAATGAATTCCGTCCTGTTTCTTGCTGTACACAGAATTGTTCCTGTTGTGCTGTTTTTTGTGTTCCTTTACTTCTATTTTATAGTTGGTATTTTTGCACATGATGCATGGCGGGTGCCATGTGAATGTTTTTTTAAAGGATGGAAGATGGAAAATTTTAATTTCTACAGCCCTACGGAATTTGTGTTTGGTCGCGACCGCGAAAACGAGGTTGGCGCATACGTTAAAAAGTACGGTGGTACCAAGGTGCTTATCCATTACGGCGGAAAGTCTGCGCTGGCAAGCGGGCTCATTGACCGTGTCAAGAAAAGCCTGGATGCAGAAGGTGTCGCTTATGTGGAGCTGGGCGGCGTGCAGCCGAATCCGAAGGATGTGAAGATTCGCGAAGGCATTGAACTTGTCCGCAAGACGGGCGTCGACTTCATTTTGGCTGTGGGTGGCGGCTCTACGATTGACAGTTCCAAGGGCATTGCCGTGGGTGCGCTTTACGATGGCGACTTCTGGGACTTTTACTGCCGCAAGGCGGAAATCAAGCGTGCTCTCCCCGTGGGCGTGATTCTGACGATTGCCGCTGCCGGTTCCGAAGGGAGTGGCGCCTCGGTGGTGACGAAGGTGGAAGGTGGCCTCAAGCGCGATATCGGTACGGACTTGATTCGCCCGCGTTTTGCGATTGAAAATCCGGCGCTCACCTGCTCGCTTCCGCCGTTTCAGACGGCTTGCGGCATCACGGACATCATGGCGCATATCTTTGAACGCTACTTTACCAATTCCCTTGAAGTGGAAGTGGGCGACCGCCTTTGCGAAGGGCTCCTCCTTACGATGCTCAGGGAAGGCCCGCGTGTGATTGCGGACCCCATGAACTACGAAGCCCGCGCGAACATCATGTGGGCGGGGACCGTGGCGCACAACGATATTATCGGGCGCGGACGCAGCGAAGACTGGAACAGTCACGCTATCGAACACGAACTTTCAGGACTTTACGACTGCGCCCATGGCGCTGGGCTTGCTGTGATTATGCCTGCGTGGATGGAATACGTGATGCACCACAATGTGATGCGCTTTGCGCAGATGGCGACCCGCGTGTTCGGTGTGGAAATGGACTTTGAAAACCCCGAAGTGACGGCTAAGGAAGGCATCTGCCGCTTCCGCAAGTTCCTGAAGAGTATCGGCATGCCGATTAACTTTGCGGAACTCGGTGCGAGGGAAGAGGACATCCCGCTCCTGGTCGATAAACTCAATCCGGGCGACGGCTGGGGCTTTGTGCCGCTCAAGCGCAAGGACGTGACCGCGATTTACGAGATTGCGGCGCACGCAAGCGTGTAAAATCAGCCGACAATGTAATCTGGTTTTGGCTCAAGGCGAAAAAAGTGTTTTTTTAATACGTTTTTTGTGAAAATAGGTCACTAAATGAGGCTTTTTAGTGACCTAAATTTTAGATAAATTAACTAGAAAATTGGCTTTTTCCGCAATTTTTCCTTTTTTGGGGTCACCAAACACATTGGATTATCCAAATTAGTGACCTGATTTTTTCAATAATTGTAGTCAAAATTGTATTTTAGTGCGTATAAAGTAATTTTTAGGTCACTAAATGAGTCGTTTTTGCGGATTTGGTGACCTGTTTTCGCTTTTGGGGCTTTGTGAACGTTTAAAAGGGCGCTTAAAGGGGCGTTTAAAAGGGCGCTTTAACCGCGGTAGACCCTTGCGGGTTGTATAAAGCCTGCATTTTGAAAACTGCATTTAAAGCAAAAGCCCGAACGCAAGCAAGTCCGGGCCTTAGTACTTTTGAATTTTCGCTGTTGTGCGAGATTATCTCTTCTTGGATTTTACAGCCTTGCTCAAGTCCATGTCGGAGAGGCGTGTGGCTCGACGGCATCGAATTCGTCCGCGATTTCCTTGCTCGGCTTCTTGGTCGCGAGGCTTACGATGACGATGGTCGCGAAACTCAGAATGAAACCCGGAACCAGTTCGTAAATCTGGAAGATTTCGGCGCTCAGGCTGGAAAGGTAGAACTTCCAGACGAACGTGGTGATGCCACCGACGAGCATGCCGGAAATGGCGGCGGGGAGGGTGGTGCGCTTCCAGAAGAGGGCGAGGAGCATGAGCGGACCGAATGTGGCGCCAAAGCCGCCCCAGGCGAAGCTCACGAGACTCATGACCACGTCGAGGAAGCTCTTGCCCTGCTTGACTCCGTCTGCGGAAGGTGCGCCCTGGAGCGCTACAATCACAGCGATGACGGCGATGACGGCGACGATGATGCGGCTGACCCACATCACTTCCTTGTTGCTAGCCTTTTTGCGGAAGATGTGCTTGTAAAGGTCGTTGCTGAATGCGGAGGCGGAAACGAGAAGCTGGGAGTCTGCGGTACTCATGATCGCGGCAAGGATGGCGGCCATGAGAACGGCTGCAATTGCCGGGTGGCAGAGCGCCTGGCAGAGAATCATGAAAATCTTTTCGGGGTCGTCGACGACGATGCCGTTAGCCTGCACATAGTAGCGTCCGAGAAGTGCAATCATGATGACTGCGCCGAGGCAGACCGTGACCCAGGTCATGGCGATGCGGCGGGAATCCTTGATTTCCTCGGCGTTCTTGATGCTCATGAAGCGCACGAGAATATGCGGCATGCCGAAGTAGCCAAGCCCCCAGGCAAGGCTGGAAATAAGCGAGATGAGACCGATGGACTTGCCTGTGGATGCGTTCGTGAAGAGACTCATCAGGTACGGATTCTGGGAGTTGACTGCATCCATGGTCGCTGCAAAGCCGCCGGAGCTTCCCATGATGATGGATGGAATCACGAGCACTGCGATAAGCATCATCGTCGCTTGTATAAAGTCTGTCCAGCAGACTGCGAAGAAGCCGCCCATGAAGGTGTAGCTCACGACGACAACGGCGCCGAGGATAAGCCCCGTGGTGTAGCTGAAATTGAAAATGGTGCTGAAAAGTTTTGCGCAGGCGACGAATCCGGAAACCGTGTAGAAGAGGAAGAATGCGAGAATGAAGATGGAGGCGATGATGCGGATGATGCCCTTCTTGTCGCGGAAGCGGTTCGAGAGGAAGTCCGGCAGCGTGATGGAATCACCGCAGAAGTGCGAGTACTTGCGCAGGCGGCGACCGACGATTTTCCAGTTGAGGTAGGTGCCGATGACAAGGCCTATGCCAATCCAGGCTTCGGAAAAGCCGCTGATGTAGATGGCGCCGGGGAGTCCCATGAGCATCCAGCCGCTCATGTCGGAAGCTTGGGCGGACATGGCCACTACCCACTTGTTCATGCCGCGGTTGCCGAGGTAGTAGGCGTTGAGGCTGTTTGCTTTCTTGGAGAAGTACGCTCCGATGCCGAGCATGACGAGCAAGTAAAGAATAAAGACGGCGGTAATGGTGGTCATTTCTTCCTTGTTTGTGTTGTGACGAAATTTCCGTTGCCGTTTTAATTTCGCCTATGTTGATAATACAATTGAGAAAATAGAATTATTTATGACATTCTTTGGCAATGTCAATTGAATTTTACCAAACTGCGAGTTTTTTAGGCGATTACTTTTTCAGAATTTCACGGAGCTCGTTGGCTGCCTTTTCGAGGTCGTCGTTCACGATGGTGAATTCGTATTTGCCCTTAGTCTTTGCAAATTCCATTTCCTTTTTTGCATTGGCGAGGCGCACTTGGATGACTTCTTCGGAATCGGTACCGCGGCCACGGAGTCTGCGTTCAAGTTCTTCTTCGCTCGGCGGGAGAATCAGGATGCCTGTTGCTTCGGGATAGACCTTGTCGAAGTTTACCTTGCCGAAGACATCGAGGTCGAAGAGGACTCGCTTGCCTTGGCGGAGCATGTCTTCTACGAAGAACTTCGGCGTGCCGTAATAGTTGCCGTGAACTTCGTTCCATTCGATGAGGCCGTCTTCCTGGATGAGTTTTTCAAACTCTTCTTTCGTCTTGAAGAAGTAATGGACTCTGTTCACTTCGCCTTCGCGCGGCTTGCGCGTGGTTGCGGAGATGGAATAGACGATGTCCGGAAATTCTGCGATGACCTTGTCCTTGAGGGTGGTCTTCCCTGCGCCACTCGCGGCGCTCATAACGAAAAGTTTGCTGTTCATAGTAGGTTTCAATTTTAAATTAACAGTTAACAATTAACAATGAACAATTTTTAAAATGGCGCTTCGCGCATCATAAAGGACGCCGAAGGCGTGATTTGTTTGATTGTTAATTGTTCATTATTCATTGTTCATTATTTTTTATCCTCGATGTACAGCGGGCGCTGCTTGACTTCGTCGTAGATGCGTCCGATATATTCGCCGAGAATGCCGATGGTAATCAGCTGCACGCCCGAGAAGAACACGACCGCCGTCATGAGCGATGCCCAGCCAGGAACCGTTGTCGCAGGTGAAAGAAATTTTTCGAGGATGGACCAGACGAAAATTCCAAAGCCCACGATTGTTGCAATCATGCCGAGATAAAAACTGATCTTGAGCGGTGCGGAACTGAATCCCGTGATGCCGTCGAAGGCGAGGCGCAGCATCTTCTTGAGCGGGTACTTGGATGTCCCTGCGGTGCGTTCGGCGCGGTCGTACTTGACGCCAATCTTCTTGAAACCGACCCAGCAGACGAGCCCGCGGAGGAACCTACTGCGTTCAGGGAGATTCTTGAGCTGGTCCACGACGCAGCGGTCCATGAGGCGGAAATCGCCTGTGTCGGGCGGAATTTCGATGCTTGTGAGACTTCCGATGATGCGGTAGAAGGCAAATGCGGTGAAGCGTTTGAAAATGGTTTCTCCGGCGCGTTTGTTGCGCTGCGCATAGACAACCTGATAACCCTCATGCCACTTTTCCATCATTTCGTGGATGAGACTTGGTGGGTCTTGCAGGTCGCCGTCAATAATCACGACTGCATCGCCTATTGCTTTGTCAAGACCAGCGCTGAATGCCGCCTGGTGGCCGAAGTTGCGACTGAAGTTCACGATCTTGTTGTTCGAACCTGCCGGGATGAGCCCTTCGACGATTTCTCGAGTGCGGTCCCTGGAACCGTCGTTCACGAAGATGAGTTCATGTTCGTAGCACTTGAGTTCTTCTTCCAGAACTTCGTAGGTTTTTGCGACGATTTCTTCTTCGTTGAAAACAGGAATAATGACAGAAAGTAACATGGTGCTTGCTTGTTTTATAATTCGTTGGTGCCAAATTTAAAAATTTATGGAATCAGGACGGGGTTGACGATGTCCACGTGGGCGCAGTTGATTGTTTCAATAGGAGTAGATTTGATGGTAAGTTTATCTATATCGGAGATGTTGACTGTAATTGTGTGAATGGAACCGTTCTGGAAGACCGGCGTTTTGGCAAGGGATTTTCCATCGCCGAGAATTTCAACGGAAACGCCCTCGTTGCAAAGCGATTCGTCGTCAAGGGCGGTGAGCATGCGGAACGTTTTGTACTTCTTGTCCAACTGGTAGACTGTTTCGGAGGCGGCATGCGTCCCGATCCCGTTATAGAATGTTTGTCCGTCCATGTTGAACTTGTTTCCTTCAATGCTTTCGTTTATATGCAATTTTCCCCATCCTTGCTTGTGGCTTACAGGATTCAAGTCGGTGAGCGGGATGGCTCCTGTACTGTTGTCGAAGTAGAACTTGGAAACGTCGGCGCGCTTGTTCCCTGAGGTCTTGTCTTGCACGACAAAGCGAATTCGGTTGTAGCCCGGCTCCAGGCTTGTTGCGGGAATAGTGAGCTTGTGCGAACCGAAGTCATAGGTGGAGTCCTTTACGCTTTTGTTGTTGACGGTAATGTCCAAGTTCCAGTTGGCGGCCGTGTTGTTGTTTTCCTTCAGTTCGTAGTTGATTTCCAAAGTCTTTTGCGCGGAATCCGCCGTGATGACAGGCTCGCTGATGGCGATAATCTTTTCGGGATTGTAGTTCTTGCGGCCGTTGAACTTCGCAATTTGCACCCAGTAGTTGTTGGTGATGAGAATGTTCTTGACGCCCTGCAAGTCCATTTCGCGCTCGAATACGTCGCAGGTGGTCGGAATGCGGTGCTCGACAGCCTTCTTATGGTACGTCTGGCTGTCCCAGCAGTCAAGGCCGCGGATATAGTAGACTTCGCCATTGTAGCGCTTGATGATTTCCTGCATCTCGGCGTTGCTCATGCCGCGTGCCCTGTCGTAGTGAATGGAGGATACTCCGTAACCGACGAAATGCCAGGGGCGACCGTAGATGAAGAATCTCTCCTTTTCGGGCTGCTGGTTGAGCCAGTTCCAGATTTCGTGCTCTTCGATGGTCAGGTGGTTCCTGTTGTACATGATGTTCTTGTTGAAGTCTTCCTTGTAGTGGAATGTCCAACCGGTGAAAATGAGTGCGACGGCGAGTGCTGCGATGACAATCGTTTGCGGCTTTGCTTCGCCCTTGTCGCTATCGTTAGCTGCACTTACGAAGTACTGGACGGCGTGTGCGACGGGGAGGGCTGCGACAAACGCCATGCTTGGAAGCATGACGAGGCTATAGCGCTGGTTGATTTCGATGCTGAAGTCACCGGACACGTTCTCGAGAATCATGTAAGTCTGGATATGGTACAGGAGCATGAAAACGAGAATTTCAAGGTAGAAGTAATTCTTCTTTGTGGCGTCGTAGATGGCGCGGAACGCGAGGTAGATTACGCCGAAGAGGAAAATGTAGTTGAAGTAGGTGAGGAACGGATTTTCAAGTTCGCCGTTATCCTTGAGGGGCTTGGTCATGATTTCCCAGTTCTTGGCGAGGTCTTCGAAGAAGTGTCCATGAGCGGAGTATTCGCCTCCCTGGAAGTTGAAACCCTGGTAGTAGCTGATGGTGAGAAGCACTGGGATGGTGAAAACGGAAAGAAGAACGAAGAATGTGGAAGCCTTGAAATCCTTCTTGTCGAGAATGCGCGGAAGCGAGAACAGGATAAAGGGAAGAAGGCAGAAGACTGTTTCCTGTCGGGTTTGTGCGAAGAAGGCGAGGACGAGCGCGAGGAGTGCCCAGTGCATGATGGTGTTGCGGTCGTAGGCCCACTTGAAGACGAAGAAGGAAAGCGCGGAGAGGAAAATGTAGAGCGGTTCTACCGACATGGCGCGGAACTGGAAAAGAATCGTTGGTTGCAGAGCCATGAGAAGAGACGCGAAGAAGGCGAGGAGAGGTTGCCTTGTCCATGCGACGATGGCGAGGAACATGAGAAGGAATGCGAGCGGAAGCATCAGGAGTTCCGCATTGAAAATCCAGTGCAGGCTGCTTCCGAAAAGCGGCATGCCGAGGACGTACAGATAGGCGAGCCCCTTCGTCTTGAAGCTGTTGGACTTGGAAACGCATTCCAGGTTGCCGTCCTTGAAAATGCCCTGGTTGCAGGTGCCCGATTCGTGGTTGTAGAACATGTTCTGCGCAACCGACATGAACACGCTTTCGTCGCTTTGGACGCGGTGGCGGGCCTCAATCTGCGTACCAGCGAAGATAGCGACTGCGACGGCGAAGACGACAGCCATGATGCTGAAAGCCTTTGCCGGGAGAATCCCCTTGATCCATTCGCGGAAATCCTTGTGCAAAAGGACGCAGAGAATGATGACGGCGACGGTTTGTACGATGAAAAGCGGCATCGGGAGCGACAAATCCAGCTGCTGGACGATTTCTTTTTTGTTGACTCCCGGTTTTCCCGCTAAATAAATCAAAAACGGAATGGCTAGGGAAATGATTATCCCCGCAATTGTGGCAGGGTACTTTAAGTTTTTGAGTATCAATGAGATAGTTTCTTTAATCTTCATCGGAAAACCTTTGAAATGCAAAAAACACACCTTTTTTGGGCGTTCTGTTTGGTTGGCGCAAATATAACTTTTTATTGCATTGGGCATTTCATTTAATATTATACCTTGAGAGATTGAGCATAAAAAACTAGATTTGGCGCGTAAAAACAAAAACTCTAAAGGGGTTAAATCGTGCAAGATTCTTTAGTTACAAAAGCAGCTGACAACGTCCGTATCCTTTCCGCCGCCATGGTGCAGAAGGCAAAGTCCGGACATCCGGGTGGAGCCATGGGCGCCGCCGACGCAATAACGCTCCTTTTTGCTGAATTCTTGCGCTTTGATCCGGACGATCCGAACTGGATGGCCCGCGACCGTTTTTTCATGGATCCGGGCCACATGAGCCCGCTCCTCTACTCCGAGCTCGTCCTCACCGGCCGCATGAGCCTTGACGACGTGAAGGACTTCCGCCAGCTCAACAGCCACACGCCGGGACATCCGGAAGTGAACGTGATGCGCGGCATCGAAAACTCCTCGGGTCCGCTCGGCATTGGCCACGGCATCGCCCTCGGAGCTGCCATCGCCGAACGCTTCATGGTGGAACGTTTCGGCTCCATCGTCGAACACAAGACGGTCTGCCTCGTCTCTGATGGCGGTCTCGAAGAAGAAATCGCCTACGGCGTGGGTCGCGTTGCAGGGCATCTCAAGCTTTCGAACCTCATTTTCTTCTACGATGCAAACCAGGTACAGCTCAGCTGCAAGACTGCTGACGTGATGAGCCACGACTTCGTGAAGCAGTACGAATCCTGGGGCTTCCGCGTCATTGAATGCGACGGTTCCAATATTGCAGAACTCCGCAAGGCTTTCAAGGCCGCCTGGGCCGAAACCGAAAAGCCGACGCTTGTCTATGGCCACACCACGATGGCGAAGGGCGCTGTCGCCGAAGACGGCAAGAGCTTTGAGGGCGAAGTGAGCACGCACGGCCAGCCGCTCAATGCCGCTGGTGCTTCCACTTCTGCAACGGTCAAGAACCTCGGCGGCAACCCGGACGATCCGTTCCAGGTGTTCGACGATGTGAAGGCCGGTTTCGAAGCCCGTATGCAGGAACTCCGCGGCATCGCTGCCGAATGGAAAAAGCAGAAAGCCGCCTGGGACAAGGAAAATGCCGAAAAGTCCGCCACTCTCAATGAATGGCTCACAGGCAAGGGCCCGAAGCTCAACCTTTCCAACCTCCCGATTAAGGAAGGCGTTGCCACTCGCGTAACGAGCGGTACGGTTCTTGGCTACCTCGCCGAAAACTTCCACAACATCATCTGCAGTTCCGCAGACCTTTCCAACTCCGACAATACGCAGGCCTTCCTCAACAAGACCGGCATCTTCCGCCCGAACGACTTCAAGGGCGCATTTGTCCAGGTCGGTGTCGCGGAACTTACGATGGGCGCTATTTGCAACGGTATCGCCTTGCACGGCGGCCTCTATCCGATTTGCGCCACATTCTTCGTCTTCAGTGACTTCATGAAGCCCGCCATCCGTATGGCTGCTCTCATGGGCCTTCCGGTCAAGTACGTGTTCACGCACGACAGCTTCCGCGTTGGCGAAGACGGCCCGACCCACCAGCCGATTGAACACGAAACGCAGATTCGCTTGCTCGAAAGCCTCACGAAGGAATCCGGCAAGGCCGAAATGCTCGTCCTCCGCCCGGCTGACGCTTTTGAAACTCTCGCCGCCTGGGAAATGGCTTTCGAAAATACCGATAGCCCGACGGCTCTCATCCTTACCCGCCAGGTCGTGAATACGCTCCCGGGCGACGCCCGCTACGAAGCCGCCAAGGCTTGCAGGAGTGGCGCCTACATCGTGAGCGACAACACCGCCCCTGGCAAGAAGCCCGACCTCACGCTCGTGGCCAACGGCTCCGACGTTCTCCTCGAACATGAGGCCGCCGAAATCCTCCGCAGCGAAGGCAAGTCCGTGCGCGTCGTTTCCATGATTAGCCCGGCCCTCTTCCTCAAGCAGCCCAAGCAGTTCCGCGACAGCGTTCTCGCCCCGTGGACTCCTGTGCTCGCTCTTTCCAGCGGCCTCCCGGTTCTCTTCGACCGCGTGGTCGGTGGCTTCGGTAAGGCTATTGGTCTCGAACGCTTCGGTGCTAGCGCCCCGGCTGGTGTTTTGGAAAAGGAATTCGGTTACGTACCGGAAGCCGTCGTGAAGGCTGCCAAGGAATACCTCGCTGAATTCGCCCAAAACGTCGCCGACTTCAAGGCTTGTAATTAAGACCGCTCGCGCTGGAATCAGAGAGAAACTCTGGTTGGCGCTCGCTCTCGCCTACGACAACTCGTTAGGACGAGTTGCCTTCGGCTCACGGAAGCGACCGCTCGCGCTGGAATCAGAGAGAAACTCTGGTTGGCGCTTGCTCTCGCCTACGACAACTCGTTAGGACGAGTTGCCTTCGGCTCACGGAAGCGACCGCTCGCGCATAAAACCGCTCGCGCGGCATCTTCCTCTCGAATTTTAAAAGGAACCTTCATGTGAGGGTTCCTTTTTTTTCTTCAAAATTAAATCTTTAAGGACAGACTCCGCAAACGGCGAGCGGATAATTGGTCATCCAGTCCTGCACGCGGTAATTGCACATGGAAAAGCGCACGCCTTTCAGCGCAGGGTGACTCTTGACAAAGCAACTGAGGCTTTTCCCTTGCAGGTTCTCTGCGGCTTTTACTTCGATGGGGTAAATCTCTGCGCCACGCTGTACGAGAAAATCGATTTCGCCGCTGGAGTTCTCGGCGGACCAGTAATATAGCTGGAATTGTTCCGTTGTATGCAACTGTTGGAAAACGAATTGTTCCGCTAGCGCCCCGTTGAATTCCTCGAAAATGTCGGAACCTTTCAGGAGAATTTCGGCAGGGAGCCTCGCCATGCAGCAAAGTAGTCCGACATCGACCATGAAAATCTTGAAAGCGGAAAAATCCTCGTACGCAGACAGCGGAAGGTCTCCCTTCTTTGTGCGATGCACCTTTGTGATAAGGCCGGAATCCCTAAGCCATTCTATGGCGACTTCGAAAGTCTTGGCTCGCGAGCCCTTCTTTAGCATACCGTAGATGAACTTCTTGTTTTCTTTCGAAAGTTGCGCCGGGATGGAATTCCAGACCATGCGAAGTTTTGGCACTTCGGAATTGGGTGCGTGCTTTGAAAAATCCTTGTCATAGGATTCCAGAATATTCCGCTGCACTTTGGAAACCTGCTCAAGATCCTTCGTCTCCGCGAAGGTTTTGACCGCTTCGGGCATGCCCCCGACAAAGTAATAGAGCTTGAGCAGTTCGCTGACTTTACCTGCGAAGGTTGTCAGCAAGTCAAATTGCTTCTGGCGAATTACATCGGCAATGGCACTTTCGCCAATGGCGGCAAGAAATTCCAAAAAACAAAGCGGATGGATGTTCAAAAAATCCACTTTACCCACGGGAAACGACGTCCCGGCATGCATGGCGACTCCAAGAAGCGAACCTGCAGAAATAATCTGGTATTGCGGAGCCTGCTCGTAAAAGTACTTGAGGGCCGTCAATGCGCGAGGTGCTTCCTGAATTTCGTCGAAAAGAATCAAGGTCTCTTCATCAATGGTGACGCCTGTTGCAATCTTGAGACCTAGCAAAATGCGGTCAATGTTGAAATCCGAGTCGAAAAGCCCGCGGCAAGTCTCGTTCTCCTCGAAATTGATGTAAACGGATTTCTTGTATGCCTTTTGGGCGAATTCTTGCATAAGCCATGTCTTGCCGACTTGGCGAGCCCCCTTTAGAATCAGGGGCTTTCTGTTGGCGGAGTTTTTCCACGCCATGAATTTTTCAAGGATGAGTCGTTCCATGGCTTAAATTTACATAAAAATGTAATAAAATGCAAAAAGTCCGACTAAAAAGTGTTGGTTGGCGCGAAAATAAGGACTTATTTTTGTCAACCTTAGAGATTCTCGTAGAATCCCGTTTTTATTGATAACGAGTGTTATCTTTAAGCGAATTATCCGAGATTACTCGGGGTGGAAAACAGGTTCCGTTTCCAGCTTTGAGCAACGGACGGAGAAACCTAAGGTTTTCAAGTCTCCATAATCCTCATCAACGCGTTGACCTGATGTTGACACATATGCGACATGAGAATAAAGAGCAACATCATATTCATCCTCTAGTGGATAAGCCCACACAGCCAATTCGGTCAACTGAGAAAAAAGTCCTTTCTTATTTCTCATTCCCGCCCCCACGAGCGAGAAGCCGCTGTCGTTGTAGCCGCTGAATCCCCAGGTGGAGCGTAAGCCCTCTATGCCATGCCCGAACTCGTCGTCATACCTGCGGACAATAAGGTAGTCTTCGTAAGTGAACAATCTCCAGC
>JAZLIJ010000114.1:0-6032 GCA_045617325.1 Fibrobacter sp. | reverse complement strand
AATTGATACAGAAGAAGCTATGAGCGATCCGAAGAGGATTGCCGAGATTGTTTCCTATGTTCTTGAACATTTTGATCAAAAGACAAAGCGTAATACGTTCTATCAGGTCAAGGACCAGAGACTTTGTGGATTTAATTCCATTTTTGCTGCCGCTTCTATCCCCATGGCCAAGAAATACTATGAGGAATTCAAGAAGCAAATTAAGGCAAAGTATTCTCCATTAAAAATTGCGACTGTTTTTAGCTATGCTCCAAATGAAGAAGATGTGGGTGGAATCCTAACCGAAGAAGAATTTGAAACAGGAGCAATGAGCAAATCTGATAGGGATTTTCTGGACTCTGCCATTAAGGACTATAACAAAACATTCTCCACCAATTTTGATACATCCGGTGACAAGTTCTTGAACTACTACAAGGATATTTCCCAGAGAATGAAGAAGCGGGAAATAGACCTTCTGATTGTGGTGAATATGTTCCTGACGGGTTTTGATGCCACAACGTTGAATACTCTTTGGGTTGACAAGAATCTGAAACAGCATGGATTATTACAGGCTTATTCCCGTACCAACCGTATTCTCAACTCTGTTAAGAGATTTGGTAACATCGTATGCTTCCGTTCCCTGCAAAAGGAAACAGATGATGCAATCGCCCTATTCGGTGATAAGGATGCCGGAGGTATTGTCCTCCTTAAGACATTCAATGACTACTACAACGGCTATAAGGATGACAAAGGCAAGAAACAGCCGGGTTATAAGCAGTTGTTGAATGAATTGCAAACCATGTTCCCTCTTGGTCAAGAAATTGTTGGAGAGAAGGCTGAAAAGGAATTTATCCGCCTGTTTGGTGCAATTCTTCGACTGAGGAATATCCTTTCCTCCTTTGACCAGTTCAACGACTTGGATATTGCAGAAAGAGACCTGCAGGATTATCAGTCAATCTACATTGATTTGCATGATAAATACCCGACTAATCCTAAGGGCAGTAAGGAGTCCATTAGGGATGATATTGAATTTGAACTGGAACTCATTAAACAGGTTGACATCAATATCGACTACATTTTAGCGTTGGTTGCTCAGTACCATGACAGTAACTGCAAGGATAAGAAAATCAAGGCACAGATTACCAAGGCCTTGAATGCTAGTGTTGAACTCCGCAGCAAACGTGAACTGATTGAAGCCTTTGTGAAGAGGGTGAACGTCAATACCGATGTCGATAAGGACTGGAAGAAATTCGTTCAAGAACAGCAGGAAACCGACCTTGCTCAAATCATTTCTGATGAAAATCTGAAAGATGAAGAAACCAGGGAATTTATCATCAATTCTTTCAGGGATGGCGAACTGGACGAATCCGGTACCGATATCGCCAATATCATGCCTAAAATGTCCAGATTTGGCGGTGGCAACCGTTCCGAAAAGAAAGCTGATGTCATCGCAAAATTACGTCAATTCTTTGAGAAGTATTTTGGTCTGATCACCTTTGAAGACGAAGATAAAGAATTGGTAAGCAATCTTGTGAAAATGCCTTACAATGCCATAGGGGAGACGTTTGTCACCACATCCATGGTTGCTGAGAAGAAGGCAGAGTATGATGCAGGGGAATAATTTTTAATATTGTTATGGAAGTTCTAATTAGTCCACAAAATAACCCCAAATTGACTGCCATATACGAAAAGGCGTTCAAAGAAGCAACAGAACTGTATTTGGCAACTGCATTTTTAACCAATTGGAGTTGGAAATCTGTAGTGGTTCACTTTTTCCAACAGAAAAATTTGTATTCCTAGTTGATTTTCCAGGCCTAGGCGACATTGCCTAGCCGAACCCTTTTAAAATATACATCCGAAGGCGTGTCCCAGTCAAAGGATGAATGCAATCTTTCGTCGTTATGGCGTGCAAAATATTCCTTCAAGCCTTGCCTGCACTCGGTCACGGTTTCATAGCCCCTGATGTAGATGTCCTCCTGTTTCAACGTTCTCCAGAAGTCCGTCGAGAGCGAGGTCGAAAGACGCTTGTCGCATTCTGTAGAAAGAAGGCTCGCCATTGGCTAATCTGGTTCGGGTGGACGTCAAACTCGGAGGCGAGTTCCGCCAGAGTCTTGTCTTCGCGAAGCGTGGCTAGAACGACCTTGGTCTTGAAAGCGTCATCAAGCACCCTGCGGGTCCTTTGCTATGTCGCGTTGATGTATACCTTGCTGCTTGCGGGCTTTGAGGCGTTGTTTTTCGCTTTTGATTCCTTTTTTTAGTTGAATTTCGCTTTTGTTTTTTTCACCTATGGAATCAAATTTTTCTGTCTCAAATTTTTAAACCGCTATACTTGCTTGGCGGTAGCGGTTTCGCTAGCGGCTTGGCGTATGGGGCCGGGGTGATTGTCTTGCGAGCGCGTGCCATGTATCAGTACAAATTTGGTTTCGTTCTTTCCAAATAATCCAACATCATTGTTGGGGAGAAAACCAAGGGATGCGCATTATGCTAGCCTAGAACGGCGAAATTCAGCCATGTCGGCAATCATTTCTTCTTCTGTAAGTTGGTCGATCATTTTGGAAAGTTCTGCAGTGGACATAGGAACCTCTTCTCGTAGTAATATACATTTTTCGCGAATAGAAGTCAAAGGGGCTATTGGCAATGAAGGGACAAGGATAGTTAATGGATTGAATTTAGCAATTTTGTAGGAAGTGACTATAGTCTTTTTTAAAAGAAGAAAGTGGATTATTTCTTAAAAAATGTTTATATTCTTTTACAAAGAGGCTTGTTTAAAATTAAAATGGAGGAGAGTATGAAAAAGTTGCCCTTATTCTTGGTGCTTATCTGCCTGTGTTTTGGAAATCTGTTTGCAATGCAGATTTTTGTTAAGACGTTGACTGGGAAAACAATAACCCTTGAAGTTGAACCGTCGGATACAATTGAAAACATAAAAGCTAAAATTCAAGACAAGGAGGATATCCCGCCCGATCAACAGCGTTTGATTTTTGCAGGCAAGCAGCTTGAAGACAATCGAACCTTGGCAGATTACAATATCCAAAAGGAATCGACCCTCCATTTGGTTTTGAGATTGAGGGGTGGGTTTTCAATTTCGACGGTCGAAGATCTTTACGTTTTCGCCGATAGCGTGAACAACAAGGGCGCGAACTCTCTCAGTGCGGAACTTGCAGCCGACATTGTGGTTAACAGCCTTGAGTTTAATAAGGATGGCGGCATTGTCGTTAAAGAATACAAGGGATGGATTCCGGTGGGTACGGAAGAAAATCCCTATACCGGAACTTTCGATGGAAAGGGGCATACCATCAGTGGATTGTACTTCAATGATGAAACGGTGGATTATGCGGGCCTGTTCGGATATGTTTCTGGCGCCACGGTAAAGGACGTGGGCGTTGTGGATTCGTACATTAAGGGCAAAGATTACGTTGGAGCTCTGGCCGGAAAATTTTATGGTGATGGCTCCTCCATGAGTGGCGTTTACAATACCGGCGTCGTGAGCGGGGAAAATAACGTTGGCGGCGTTATCGGGTTTAAAGGCGATGGTAGTACCGTCAGCAAAGCTTACAACACGGGTTCCGTGAGCGGAATGGAGTATGTTGGAGGTGTTGTCGGAAAAAATAACGGTTCCCTCTACAATGTGTACAATGTGGGCGATGTGGATGGCCAGTCGAGAGTTGGTGGTGTTGTCGGTGCGCATGATGGTGTCGTCAGCTATGTGTATAATGCGGGCTCCGTGAATGGGTCGGAATATGTCGGAGGCGTAATCGGGTATAGTTGGGGGAATGTCAACTTTGTCTACAATAACACGGATATTTTTGATGGCAAAGTGGTTGGTGTAAACGACCATGGAAAAGTTGAAAATGTCGAAGGCAAGACCGCTGCGGAATTCGCCGACGGCACTGTCGCGAAACTTCTGCACGACTGGTGCGAAAAAGACGGCGACAAATGCAAGGAAGGTGGTCTGAACGGCTCCGTGTGGAGTCAGAATGTGACGAAGGAAAATTCCCTGCCGAACTTCATTGATTCTGTACTTAGCTTTAAGCGCGGTGGCGTCGCTTTCTTCTACGGTGAAGGGAATGATGTCGATTCTGCCTATGTGGATGCCGCATCTGAAAATACTGTGGAATTCAAGGACAACGTTGTTATGAATGGTTCAATCATGTTGCAGCGCACGTTCGCGGGCAACGGGTACTCCACCATCATGCTGCCTTTCACTCCGAACTGCACTGACGACGACTGCGTCGAAGGCGTGAAGTTCTTCGAGTTCAACTCGTATATGGATGGCGAGGTTCAAGCGACGGAAGTGAGCCCGAGTGCCCTCAAGGCGAACACTCCGTACCTGGTGCAGGTCACGGGCGCTTCTGAAATCGTGTTCAAGAACGGCGGTACGTTCAATACGACGACCGGCGATGCGTACAATCCGGAAACCGGCATTTACAAGGTTGCGCTTACTGGTGATGGCGCCGGCTGGACGATTTACGGCACTTACGCGTACAAGAAGTGGCTTGAAGACGACAAAGGTCTCGGTTCAACGTTCGGTTTTGCGGGTGTTGCCGGCAACAAGGAAGAAAATGTCGGCGAGTTCACGAAGGTCGGCGCTGGCGCCTACATCTACCCGATGCGCGCGTATTTGGAATACGTCGCACCTGCCAAACTCGGTCGCCTTGTGGCAAATGGCGAGGTTCGCACTTTGGCTTCGCTTCCGGAAACCATCAATGTCGTGATTATTGATAAGGGTGATGTTGAAATTGCTGGCGATTCCAGCTCCGATGAAATGACGACTTTCATTGGTACCATCAACACGCGCACGGGCGAATTCAAGTTCGCGACCGACCGCTGGTTCGATTTGAACGGCCGCTACCTTGGCGTGAAGAAGCCGACGCAGAAGGGCGCGTACTATAACAACGGAAAAAAAGTGATTGTGAAGTAAAAAAAGGAAACTTTATGAAAAAGAAAGTCGGCTACAACCAAACCTTCGCCGATCAAATCGCCCCAAAGGCGTAATGCTTGGCGGTTTGAAAATCTCCCCTGCATGTAGTGATGCTTGCAGGGATTTTTATCGGGGTGCTGTGTTTTTGATACACGGCACCTTTTTTATAGATGCAGGTGAGAACGAAGTTGTACCAAAATACGGTCATAAAAGATTCGTAAATCATAGGGCGTTATTGTGTCTGCGGCGTGGTTGGAGTGGACATTCGGTAAAATCAGAGCGTTAATACAGCGAAAGTGCGTAAGACGCAATTTTGTAACATTTGAAAATTCGCCCAAAAAAGTATCTTTACGTCTGTAAATTTTTTTAAAGGCAATGAATTTATGAAGAAAAATTATCAATGCGTGTTGGCGGCGTTGTTTGTGCTGCTCTTTTCGAACTTGAGCTTTGCCGAGAATGAAGACCCGTGCGCAATGCCCACGACTCTCACGAAGAAGGATGGGGTATACGAAATTGGCACTTGCGGCGACCTCTACAAGTTCGCTGAGATGGTGAACAACGGCGAGCTCGATGATAATATCAACGGCAAGTTGACTGATGACATCTGCGTGAACGCCTGCGGTAAAGGCGAGTCCGTTCTCAATGCCGATGGAACTTTGAACGGCGACGGCAGCGGCTTCACTCAGTGGACTCCGATGAACGTCTATAGTGGTGTGAAGGTGGCGTTTGACGGCAACGGCCATACCATCAGCGGACTGTACTTCAATGTTGTTCAAAATAAAGTCGGCTTGTTCGGTAGCGTTAATGATTCGCTCTCCATCAGCAATCTGGGCATTGTGGATTCCTATTTTAAAGGAGGTTACTATGTCGGCGGCCTTGTGGGGTATGCCTCTGGAGAAAACGTCACATTGAGCATCACGAACAGCTACAACGCGGGCGCCGTGAGCGGCAGAGATTTCAGTGTCGGCGGCCTTGTGGGGTATGTCTATAATAGTACATTGAGCATCACGAACAGCTACAACGCGGGTGCCGTGAGCGGTACAGGCAACTTTGTCGGCGGACTTGTGGGGTATGTCTATAATAGTACATTGAGCATCACGAATAGTACATTGGGCATGACGAACAGCTACAA
>JAZLIJ010000113.1:0-49874 GCA_045617325.1 Fibrobacter sp. | reverse complement strand
TACCGCACGCGCCAACGCAAGAGGGACATCTGGTCGCGTCCGGCGCTCCCGCTCCTCCGCGCCGCCTAGCGGCACTGCACGGGACGTAGGCAAACCGTGTCAATTCGCCCCTCCCATGGCCGATTTTGCGTCTCCGCGCCTAGGCCAGTAAATTTTTGACAGATTAATTTGCCGATTTCAGAATGGAATCTACATTTAGGATAGATATCAACAACAAATTAGGCTAACAGAGCCAAAAAATTCTCGGACGGGGCTGGCATCTTCCACACCGAAAGCTATGCCATAGAATTTTTGCCGGCAGTTCCTCTGCTACTGTTGAGGTAATGATATGAAAAAGTACCTACTCATTTTAAGCATGGTTCTTGTTTATGCCTGCGATATTACGGGAAACGGGGACCCTAATTCAACTCCTTCCCCAGAAATTCGTTATGAGCATCAACCAACAACATTTAAAATCACATTGGTTTGTTTCCGCACAGACTCCTGTTACTATGATTTTTTTTATTATGGATACGATTATTCAAAATACACATTGTTGATGGATTCTGTGGTGTTCAATGTTCCAAAAAGATTTCTTATTCCTGATGATGGTCATATAAGGTTTTCAATGCTGGACTACTACCAAAATAAGAAAACATACGATATAGATGTCAACCCGATTGTGCACTCTTACAGGATTGTAGACGATTCTGTGGAAATCTCGTTCCCTCCGGAATACACGTATAAATTGTATAAATTAAATGAGCATGGGGGAACTGGAGACATATATGAATATTCTGCCAGTGTGATGCCGAATATAAAAATAACTCGCGATGCGAAAATTTATGAAACGCTGCTTGGGTATAACGTCGGGTACAATCATCAGGGCTCTCTACAAGAAGACTCAATTTACATCTCAGGGAAAGTTTATTGGGACTGGAATAAGTAATGAATCGTTAAGAATTTTTTGTTTTTTTATATTTGAATCATGGGAATATTAAAAGGCAAAAGTTCTTTTTTTAGGCCAGGGCCTCCGGCGAAGCCGGGGGAAGCGCACCGGCCGCTGGTCCGCTTTCTTCTGGACGAGGTTCGCGGCGAGTCCGTGCTGGATCTGGGGGGCGGCGAGGGAGCCTATTCGTTGGAACTGAAGAAGGCGGGGCTCGATACGACGGTCGCCGATATCAATGCGGAGTCGCTTGCGGTTGCCGAGGGGAACGGGCTGAAGACTCGTAAGCTTGAACTGGGCGAGCCTGTGGGCGAGAAGGTCGCGGATACGGTCATCATGATCGAGGTGCTGGAGCATGTGCCCGACCCGGCGGAGTTCCTGCGGAACGCCATCGCTGCGGCAAGGAAGCGCGTGCTTTTTTCGCTTCCGTGTACGGAGGGGTTTGACATGCTGTTTGAATGCGGACTCTCTTATGCGCATGTGGCGGTCTCTGACCATCTGTGGCATTTTTCCCATGCGGAGATGGTCGAGCTGCTGGACTCGCTCGGGGTGCGTTATAAGCTTTCCTTGGGCGACTACCTCTTCCCGGGGGCCGCAATCAAGCTTTTGAGGGGCTGCTTCAAAACGCCGCTCGGTTTTGCCCTGATGCTCCCGTTCAGGGTACTTAACAAACTCGGACTTATCCCGAAAAAGTGTCCGTCCCGATTTTATGGGGTGATTGAAATCTAGCTTCCTGTTCTAATTTCGGGTATTTGACGGGACTTGGCATTTATTCTTCCAAAGTTTTTTGTATCTTTGGTCTTGAAATCGCGAAAGTGGCGGAATTGGCAGACGCGCCAGACTTAGGATCTGGTACTTCGGTATGAGGGTTCGACTCCCTCCTTTCGCAGTTCTTTTTAATTTTTTTAACTGAATCCGGAGACTCTATGTCCGTTGAAATCAAAGAAACTAGCGCTACTGTGCGTACCCTTGAAGTCAAGATTCCGCAGGAAGACCTCAAGGCTCCTTTTGAAAAGAAACTTTCCCAGTGCAGGAAGCAGGTGACCCTGAAGGGTTTCCGCCAAGGTCAGGCTCCGAAGGCTATGATTTTGAAGATGTATGGCGATGCCGTCCGCCACGAGGTTGTCAGCGACGTGATTGACAAGACTATTCAGGAAGAATTGAAGAAGGCGAACATTGTGCCGGTCGCCCAGCCGAAGGCCACTGATTTCAAGGATGACAAGCAGAACGATATTTCCGTGACGGTTGTTGTCGAAATTGACCCGGAAATCGACATCCAGGGCTATGCCGATACAGGTGTGACCGTTCCTGAAGTCGCAGTGCACGAAGAGGAAGTCCAGGCCGAGTTCAACCGCCTCATCCAGATGTGGAGCAAGGACGAACACGTTGATCGTGAAGCTGCCAAGGGCGATGTTGTTGTCGGTAACTACATTGAAGTCATCATCGATGGCGAAAAGCAGGAACTTCCTGAAAACAAGGAATTCCGCAGTCTCCTCGGTGAATCCGCTTCTCCGGGATTCGATGAAGGTCTCATGGGTGCGAAGGCCGGCGACAAGAAGGAAATCAACTTCAAGTATCCGGACGACCACAAGGACGAACGTTATCGTGGCAAGACCGCCCAGTTCCAGGTTGAAATCACCGACGTGCGCAAGATTGTTCCGCCGGTATTCGATGAAGAGTTCTGCAAGCAGGTGGGCGTAAAGGACGAAGCCGACTTGAAGAGCAACCTCGCCGAGAGCATGGCGGCCCAGAAGCAGGACTCCGCCAAGAACAAGGCTGTCAACGAGGCTATCGACAAGCTCATTGAACAGAATCCGTTCGAAGTTCCTAATGCCCGCGTGTACGACCTCATCAAGTGGACGTTGAACCGCAATGCCCAGAGCGAAAAGGATGTTGTCGAACCGACCGAGGAACAGCTCAAGGAACTGACTCCGGAAGCCATTCGCGAAATCAAGAAGCATCGTATTCTGGACTTCGTCGCGACGAAGGAAAAGATCAAGCCGACCCAGGCCGCTGTCGATGAACGCTTGCAGGCGATGGCCAAGGCCTACCATGTGGAATTCGAAGGTCTCAAGAACCACTTCCGTCAGTCTGGCCGCATCAACCAGCTCCGTGACGAACTCCGCTTCCAGTTGGCTGCCGATTTTATCGTGGGCATCCGTCCGGCTGCAGAAGAAGCTAAGTAAACGATATCTGTAAACGATGAATGTGGCATTGGTTGCCGCGACGGAAATTTTCCGAAGCCGCAGCCGAGCCACTTTGTTGTCAAATGAGGAGAGCGAATAAATGATTATCCCTACCGTCATTGAAACCACAGGACGTGGTGAACGCGCATACGATATTTATTCCAGACTTCTGAAGGAACGTATCATTTTCCTGGGGACGCCTATCAACGACGAGGTCGCCAACAACGTAATGGCGCAGTTGATTTTCCTTGAATACGAGAATCCGGAAAAGGATATTACGCTGTACATCAACAGCCCCGGTGGCTATGTGTCGGCTGGTCTTGCCATTTATGATACCATGCAGCATGTGCGCCCGAATATCGCTACGATTTGCATCGGCAGTTGCGCCTCCATGGCGGCGGTTCTTTTGGCCGCGGGTACGAAGGGCAAGCGTTATGCACTCCCGCATTCCCGTATCATGTTGCACCAGCCTTCCGGCGCTGCGACTGGGCAGTCTACGGATATCCAGATCACGGCAAAGGAAATCGTGCGCACGAAGGACACGCTGACAGAAATTGTCTCAAAGCATACGGGTAAGTCCATCGAGGAAGTTCGCAGCAAGACGGACCGCGACTTTTACATGGGACCTGAAGAGGCCAAGGCTTTTGGCGTGATAGACGAAATTTTCGTGCCGCGCAAAGAGGGAGTTTGATTTAGATGTATCGTAGCGGAAAAAACCATCCGACTGTGAGTTGCAGTTTTTGCGGAAAGACGGCCGAACAGGTTGACAAGCTCATTACAGGCGCCGGCGTGCATATCTGTAGCGACTGCATTCGCATGTGCTACCGGATTCTCGAGGAGGACATGGCCCGGACGAGGCAGGAAACTGCTGCCAAGGAACTCACCTCCAAGAGGCTTCCGCTTCCGACGGAAATCAAGGCTCACCTGGATGAATTTGTCATTGGCCAGGACCGCGCGAAGACGGCGCTTTCTGTTGCCGTGTACAACCATTACAAGCGCCTGCGCTACAAGCAGACTCACAATTCCCCTGACGATGTGGATGTGGAAAAGTCGAATCTTCTGCTTGTGGGACCGACGGGTTCCGGCAAGACGCTCCTTGCGCAGACGATGGCGCGTTTTCTGGATGTGCCGTTCACGATTGCCGATGCGACCGTCCTTACGGAAGCGGGCTACGTGGGCGAGGATGTCGACAGCATCATCGTGCGCCTCTTGCAGGCTGCCGATTACGATGTGGCGAAGGCTGAGCGCGGCATCATCTTTGTTGATGAAATCGACAAGATTGCAAGGAAGACCGCGAACCCTTCCATCACCCGCGACGTGAGCGGCGAAGGTGTGCAGCAGGGGCTCCTGAAGCTCCTGGAAGGTACGGTGGCTGCCGTTCCTCCGAAGGGTGGGCGCAAGCATCCGGAGCAGCCGCTGGTGCAGGTGAATACGAAGAATATCCTGTTCATTTGCGGTGGCGCCTTCGAGACGCTCGACAAGATTATCGCCCAGCGCGTGAACAAGGGCGGCATGGGTTTCGGTGCGGATATCCGCAGCGAGAGCGACAATACGCTGAGCGAGCTTTTCAAGCAGCTCGAGCCCGATGACCTCATCAAGTTCGGTCTCATCCCGGAAATTGTGGGACGCTTGCCGATTGCAGTCGCTCTCGAGGAACTTGACGAGGCTGCGCTTCTGAATATTCTTACCGAGCCAAAGAATGCGCTTGTGAAGCAGTTCAAGAGTTTGTTCGCCATGGACGGAATCGAGCTCAGCTTTGATGACGGCGCCCTGAAGGAAATTGTCCACGAGACGATGAGCCGAAAGACGGGTGCGCGCGGTCTCCGTTCCGTGATGGAGCGTGTCTTGCAGCAGGCGATGTTTGCGATGCCGGGCTCTGCGGACAAGCAACTGAATGTCACTGTCGACATGGTGAAAAACGGACTAACCGCTCCTGTATCCGGTAGCGCAAAGAAGTCCAGGAAAAAGAGTGCCTAGTTGCATTCTTTTGCTATTGTCGGCTGATGGCTGAAATTGTTATTTTGACCTCGCAGCGTTTGTTGCGAGGTTTACTAATTTTGAATTATGGCATTTGATTTTAACAAAACATTTTCGTTGCTTCCGTTGCGGGACGCTGTGGTGTTCCCGTTTACGACGAGACGCATTTTGGTTGGACGCGAGATGTCGCTCCACGCGCTGGAATATGCCGAGAGTCATGACAATGAAATCATCTTGGTGGCGCAAAAGGATATTGAGCAGGAGTCGATTGACAATCCGATGCTCGACTTGTATACCGTGGGTGTCGCGGCCCATGTCATCAATGTGACACCGTTCCCGAATGGCTGCGTAAAGGTGGTTCTCGAGGGCGAATCCGTGGTGGATTTGCGCTCTGTCGCGCTGCGTGACGGTCTTTTGCAGGTGACGGTCTCGCCGAAGCAGCCTGCGATTGGCACTTCGGACAAGTGTTCCATGTTTGAAAATGTCCTCAAGGTTTTCCGCGAGTACGCGTCGCACAGGAATATCGCCGAAGGGATGGTGGACGCGCTGTTTACGATGGACAGCCATGTGAACGCCTTGTACGGAATGATGCCGTTCCTGCAGATTTCGCTTGCCGAGAAGCAGCAGCTGCTGGAGACGACGAATATCGATACCTTGGCAGAACGCCTCGTGAGCCTCATGCAGATGGCGCAGGACAACGAGAATGTGCTTGTGCGCGTGCAGCAGAATGTGCGACAGAAGATGGCGCAGCAGCAGAAGGAGTGGTTCATCTCGGAGCAGATTCGACAGCTCCAGGATGAATTGGACGGTTCCGATGGTGCGTCTTCTGAAGTGGACCAGCTCCTGAAGAAAATCAGGGCGAAGAAGTTCTCGGAGGCTATCCAGGAAAAGCTCGAAGAGGAAATTGCGCGCATGCGCCTGATGCAGCCGACGTCGCCGGAATATGCGGTGAGCCGCAACTACATAGACTGGTTCCTGGCGATGCCTTACGGCGTTTACACCGATACTGTTCTCAACATGAAGAAGGTGAAGTCGGAACTCGATGCGAAGCACTTTGGCCTCGACAAGGTGAAGGAGCGCATCATGGAATACGTGGCCGTGCTGAAGCTTACCGGCACGGAACGCCGCTCTCCGATTCTCTGCCTCGTGGGGCCTCCGGGTGTTGGCAAGACGACGCTCGTGGAATCGATTGCGAAGGCCATGCAGCGGAACTTCGTGCGCATTACGCTTGGCGGCGTGCGCGACGAAGCTGAAATCCGCGGTCATCGCCGCACCTACATCGGTGCCATGCCGGGCCGCTTTATCCATGCGCTGCGTCGTGCGAAGTGCATGAACCCGGTGGTCTTGCTTGATGAAATTGACAAGATGGCAAGCGACTTCCGCGGCGACCCTGCAAGCGCGATGCTTGAAGTTCTGGACCCGGAGCAGAACCACGACTTTACCGACCACTTCATGGAAGTGGGGCTGGATTTAAGCCGCGTGCTGTTTATCGCTACGGCGAACAACGAGGCTGAAATTCCGGAGGCGCTTCGCGACCGCCTGGAAATGGTGCGGCTCCCGGGCTACTATCCGCATGAGAAGTTGCAGATTGCGTCGAAGTATTTGCTGCCTCGCATTTGCGAACGCACCGGCGTGAAGCTGCATGAACAGGTGGAATTTAGCGACGACATGATCAACGCCGTGATGCGCGGATGGACGCGTGAAGCGGGTGTCCGCGAACTTGAGCGCACGCTCGAAAATGCAGTGCGCCATCGTGCGAAGGACATTGTTGTAGGCAAGAAGTTCAAGGCGGAAGTCACGGACAAGGTGCTTCAGGAATATCTTGGTGCGCCTCGATTCCTTGACAACCAGCTGCCTTCTCCTGGGCGTCCGGGTGTTGTGACTGGACTTGCGTGGACTAGTGTTGGCGGTGAAATTCTGCTTTTGGAGTGCATGCTCCTGAGCGGCAAGGGCCAGCTGATTATGACGGGTAAGCTTGGCGACGTGATGAAGGAATCGGCGCAAATCGCTGTTTCCTTGGTGCGCGAGCGCCTGCATCGCTTTGGCATTGATCCTGCGATTGTGAAGAAGACGGATATCCATATCCATGTGCCGGAAGGTGCTGTTCCGAAGGATGGACCTTCTGCCGGTATTGCGCTTACGCTCTGCTTGCTCAGTGCATTCACGCGTCAGCCGATTTCTCCGGATATTGCGTTTACGGGCGAGGTAAGCCTCACTGGCGCCTGCCTCCCGATTGGCGGCCTCAACGAGAAGGCGCTTGCTGCGCTTGCCGCAGGTGTCAAGACGCTTCGTTTGCCCGAGGGTAACAAGAAGGATGTCGCGGAACTTCCGGAACCGGCGAAGAAGGGTCTCAAGATTTATACCCACAAGCACATTGACGAAATCATCAAGGTGCTGTTCACGGGGATGAAGGCTTCCGCGAAGGATGACCTTGATTTCTTGAAGGCTCCGGTGAAGTCCTCTGCTGGAAAGCATGAGGATGACGAGGAGAATGAATCGGAGGAATCCGAGAAGCCTGCGAAGAAAACCTCGAAGGTTGCGGCGAAAAAGCCGAAGAAACCTGCGAAGAAGAAATAAACGATAAGGCCCGCGGATGATGACCGCGGGTTTTATTTTTTTTGCTTTTGGGCTGTTCGAGTACGTTTTGGCTGTTTTACAGCCGTTTTTATTATTCTTTATCTAAATCCTGTAGAAAATACGACATTTAGATAGAAAAACTGCAAAAGTATGTCTGAATGTTGAAATTTTATGTAGATTTAGATAAAGAATCTTTGCAAAAGTGTCTAAATCTATGAAAATTATCGGACGAAAAAGAGAAATAAGGGAACTTGACCGCTACATGGAAACCGACAAGTCGGAGTTCCTGGTGGTCTATGGTCGCCGTCGCGTGGGCAAGACATTCCTTGTCCGCGAGTATTTCGAAAACAAGTTCGCCTTTCTGGTGACGGGCATTCACGAAGGTTCCAAGGAAATGCAACTTGCGAATTTCGGGATGGCGCTACAGAAGTATTTTGGTGCAAAGGAACTTCCGAAAAATTGGCTGGATGCGTTTGCTGCGTTGCAGAAGGGATTGACCGAATTGCAGAGCGACTGTAAGAAGGTCATCTTCATCGATGAAATGCCTTGGATGGAAACGCAGAAGTCAGATTTTTTGAGAGCCTTTGAAGTCTTCTGGAACGGCTATGCGGCATGGACTCACGACATATTGTTGATTGCCTGTGGGTCGGCGACCACTTGGTTTACAGACAACATTTTGAATAACGTTGGCGGACTTTACAATCGCTGCACAGGGCGCATTTTCCTCAAGCCTTTTACATTGGGCGAAACCGAGGAATTTTTAAAGAGCAGGAATATTGTCTGGAGCCGTTACGATATCATTGAACTTTACATGGTGATGGGCGGTATTCCGTTCTATTTGAATCAGTTGGACCAGTCGCAAACTTTGGCGAAAAATATTGACGAAATCTTTTTCAAGAATCGTGGGCGACTTTGGAATGAATTTGATAATTTATATGCAACTCTCTTCAAGAATGCCGATGCGCACATCAAAGTGGCGGAGGCTCTTTCCACAAAGAAAATGGGTTTGACCAAGTCCGAAATTTCTGAAATTTCCGGGCTCCCGTGCAATGGGGTACTGACAAAGATTTTGGAAAATTTAGAAGGTTCGAATTTTGTCCGTTCTTACGCTTACTATGGCAACAAGAAAAAGGAAACGACCTACCAACTTTCCGATTATTACACGCTCTTTTATTTCCGCTTTTTGAAAGACGCTCAGGGGCGTGATGAAAATTTTTGGGAAAATTCCTTGGACAATCCGTCGAAAATGGCATGGGCGGGCTATTCCTTTGAACAAGTGTGCAAAGACCATTTGGCGAACATTAGAGAGAAATTGGGAATTTCCGGCGTGCTGAGCGAATTTTCATCGTGGTTCAGCAAAGGAGACCCGGAGGCGGGAGTGGAACGCCGTGGAGCACAAGTGGATCTTGTCATTGACCGACGGGACCGTGTGATCAATTTATGCGAAATAAAGTTCTGCAATAACGAGTATGTTATCGATAAGGATTACGACATGAACCTGCGCAATAAAATCTCGCAGTTCGTGCGGGAAACCAAGACTCGCAAGGGAGTGCAACTGACTTTCATAAGCCCTTATGGCTTGAAGCGCGGAATGTATTCCGGCATTGCGCAGTCCGAAGTTATGGCAGAAGATTTGTTTAAGTAGAAAATTACTTTATCCTGTCTCCGCAGAATTCCTGACGGCCGCAGTTCTTGCAGTGTGCACCCATCCACAGCGTATCGAACTGCTCGATGGCGGCTTCTACGATTTGCGGGTCGTTTGTGAGAACGCCTGCTTCGAAGTTTCGCTTTAGGGCGCTTTTCATGCCGATGCCTGCACCTGTCAAGTTTGCTGAGCCCACGTAAACGGTTTCCAAGTCGAAAATCACCATCTTGAAATGCACACGTGGGCAAAGTACACGTTCCAGGTCCGTCGCTAGAATCGGGTACCTGTCGAAATCTTCGCGGAAGTTCGGGCCGGGTTCTTTTGCGTGAATCAGGCGCACGCCTATGCCCTTTTTTAGAAGTTTTGCAATTTGCCCTAGAAGCGGAATCGCCTCGCCGTTCTGCTTCACGTACAAATCCTTGATGTCGGCGGTGCCTATCCACAGCGTGTCGCGGACTTTAGCGATTCGTTCAACGACCTCGCTGTAATGTGCTTCGTTTGCGATATATTTTGTGAAAATTTCAGACATCTTTACTCCAATGGATTTTTAGTAAAGTGATAGCTTAGGCCGCCGATTATGCCCCAGTGCCAGCCGGGAAAACCGCCGAATGTATTTGTGGCGCCGAGGCGCAGTTCCCAATTTTTGTTTAATCGGTAAGCTGCTGAAATATATTCTGTCATGATGAAGGGGAGGTCGATTTGGGATTCAGTGTTTTCTTTGTAGGCTGGAATGGGTCTGTAAATGTTGACGGAATAGCTTAGGGAAAATGGTCCATGGTAAACGCTTGCGTATCCGCCGTATGTGACCGCAAAGCCCCATGAGGAGAGCTCGGTGAATGTTTCTGCTTGCTGTATTTCATTGGAAGAATCGCTACAGGTGTATTCTGTTCCGGAATATTCAAATTCGCGTGCATGCAGCCAAAATCCGATGGAGGCGCCTGCTTCAAAATTTTTTGTGTTAAATCCGGCGATGTAGTTTGCGAAGAGTCCCTTGTCAATGGTCGCATTCCATCCCCAAAGAAGGATTTTGTTTTTGATGAGATAGTCCAGGGAGGCGGTGACGTAGGGATAATTGATTTGGTAAGCGGCGTCGGTGTTCGCGTCGGAGATTTTTTCGCTTTTGGCTTCTCCGAGGTGAAGACTTGCGGAGGCGCGGAACTTACCTCCATTTCGTTCGTAAAATCCATCGGCTCCGCGAATTTCCGGTGCGGTGTTTGCGTCCATCGTGATTTTATCAATATGATCGTATTGTGCGGACAGGGAGCATCCGACAAGTGCGAGAATGAAAAATGGAAGACGGGCGATTTTCATTTTTATAAATTCCGTTTGAAACGATAACTTTTTGTGGATGCGGCAAATGCGCTCCTTGGAGATTTGATATGAGAAACGGCCTAGTTGTCATGTTGATGGCGATTGCGTTCTGGGGTTGTTCTGAATCCTTCACGGACGGGCGGGACGGCAAAAGTTACAAGTTTGTTCAAATTGGGGATGCCACATGGATGGCGGAGAACTTGAATTTTGAAGCGGAGGGGAGTTTTTGCCCCGAGGGCGACACTCGTAAATGCGGAAAGTTTGGGCGCCTGTATGCCTGGGATGCGGCGCAGAAAGTTTGTCCTGCGGGATGGAGGTTGCCAAGTGTCGCTGATTTTGAGTCGCTTTTGGCGGCGGCGGGCGGTGCGGAGAATGCCGGGGCGGTGCTCAAGTCTTCGGATGGGTGGTTCAAGAAGAAGAACGGTTCGGATGCGTTGGGTTTTGCTGCGCTTCCGGCGGGCTACAGGACTGCCGATGGAAAGTTCGATGGGATTGGCGGCTACGCCTACTTTTGGAGTGCCTTAGAGAATGCGGACGGTTTTGCGAATTACTTGTTTCTGGAATTTGGGAGCGCTGCCGCGGCGATTAACGCACTAGACAAGGGAAGCGCCCGCTCCGTACGCTGCGTGAAGTAGCGGTTTGCGGCTGTTAAACTGCTTTGGATTGCGGAGGTTAAACTGTTGCGTCGCGGAGGGTAAACTGCTTTGGATTGCGGAGGTTAAACAGCGACTGCAAAGGTTAAACTGCGGCGTCGCGGAGGGTAAACTGCGCCGGTTCGCGGATTTAAACTGTTGCGTCGCGGAGGTTAAACCGCAGAGGGCTTGCAACCGTTAAATGCGGCGGACGCCTGCACCTCCGAGGACGCTTCTCCCACCTCGCGGAGTCACCTCGATATGCGTCGTGAGCTCGTTCTTCACCAAATCCACATGCGTAATGACGCCGAGCATCTTGCCTTTTTCCTTCTGCATCTTCTGCAACACGACAATCGTCTCCTGAAGCATCTTGGAGTCGAGCGTTCCGAAGCCTTCGTCGAGGAACATCGAATCGATGCTCACGTTTCTGCTCGCAAGCGTCGAGATGCCAAGCGCAAGCGAGAGGCTCACGAGGAATCCTTCGCCGCCCGAGATGTTGCTGATGGGGCGAATCGCATCGCTGTTGTCGTGGTCGATTAGCTGGATGTTCAGGGTGCCTTCTTCGGTGACCATCTCGTAACGCGGGAACATGTTGCCCAGGTAGCCGTTTGCAATTCGCAGCAGATTCTTCAGCGTAATCGTCTGGATGAATTTCACGAAGACATCGCCGTTGCCGTTTTCGAGCCTGTTGCCGTTGAACCAGCGCTGCATCTGTTCCCAGTCGCTGCGTTTCGCCTTTAGTTGTTCCAGCAGCTTTTGCATGTCGATGAATTTTTGGCGATGTTCCGCGTCGCTTTTCTTCTGTTCCATCCATGCGCCGAGATTGACTGTGAGGTCTGCCAGCTTGCTCTTTTGCGAATCCTTTTCCGCTTTCGCGACGTCTTCCGTTTCCGTAAACGTGCGCTTGGACTGATGCTGTTCGAATTGATCGCTGACGTTCTTGACTGACGTTCTTGCGGCCATGAGGCTATCGTCAATTTTCTTCTTCTGTTCTTGCAGCGACTTGCGTTCTGCTTCGGGGAGCGTTGCTGCGACAAACTGCGATTCGTCGGCGAAATTTTTCTCGGCGAGTTTTTCTGCTAAATGCGACTTTGACGAATCAAGCTTCGGCAGCGCCTCTTCGATATCCTTGGACAGTCGGCTGATGGAATTTTTAAGCTGGATGGCGACTTCGCGCTTTTGCTGTTCCTGCTTTGTCGCTGCATCCCATTCGCGTTCAGCGGTTGTGCGCTGCGTTCTTGCATTCTCGCGCTCTGCATCGATGGATTTTTCGCCGAACAGTTTTCTGCGTTCGTCGCGTTTGCCGTTCAAGTCGCGTTGCTGCCCGTCATACATTTGCGTCGCATCTGCAAGGCGATTTTTCGCCTGTTGCCTATTTTCGCGGGAACTTTCCAAACTAGCCTTGTCTGCTTCCAGTTCCCTTTCGATATTCGTCTTTTCGTTTACGGCTTTTTTCCAAACTTTGCTTTTTTTGTCGAGTTCGCTCAGGCGCGCATCGACATTGTCGAGCTGGATGTCGCTAAACCAAGGTGCAAACTGTTCGCGAATTTTCTGCGAAAGCATGGCGGCTCTGTCCACGGACTTTTGCAGTTTCTCGCCTGCGGATTCCACGTTTCCATTCAGCTTCGTGCGTTCCACCTCGGCGCTCAATACGGTGGCTTGCAAATTTTCCGCTTCCTGCTTTTTCTTGCTGAATTCATCTCTTGCGAGAGTGAGCTTCTGCAAAATTTCCTGCGCATTTTCAAGCGTCGCAGTTTTATTCCACGGTTGCAATGTTGCATTCAGCGATTCCACCGCCGAGTTTTCCGCAGCGGTTTCCTCCGCGAATTTCTGCGAAAATTCCTGGAGCAAAGCTTCTTCATGTTGCTTCTTGTTCGAAGCTGAATCGAATGCTCGATGCTGCTGCTCAATTTCCTCGTTGATGCGGCGGAGCTTGTCGGCAAAATCGTTCAGGCTGTTTGCATCGCTTTCGATTTGCGCCACCTCGCTACATGTCTCGCCGCACGCCGGATGCTCCAGCGAACCGCAGACGGGGCAGGCCTTGCCCTTCTGCAAATTCTTGCGCAATTCCTCGACGATGACGGGGATGTCCTCCTCGACAATTTTTTCTTTTTCGGCTTTCAAGTTTTCAAGCGCTGCGGTCGCGCACTTGCATTCGCCATCCAGATTTCCAATCAGCGTCTTCTTTGCGCTCATTTCCTTTTGCAAACGCTCGGCTTCCCTGTGGTGACGCACCATTTCATTGGCGCATCTCGTCATTTCTGGGAGAGCATTCGCAAGTTCCGCATCCGCCTTGTGCTGCTCCAAAAACTTTTGCAACGCAAGCAGTTTTTCCTTTTTACATTCCTGCGCCTTGTCGAACTCGCTCAAAAGATTCTTTGCGCGTTCCAGCGCGGCGTTCTCGTCGATGGCGTTTTGCGCTTCGTTTTTCCAGTCGTCGGTGCCGGATTTCAAAAGCGAGAAGCACGATTCGATTTCTTCGTCCTTGGCGTTATCGCGGATGTAATCGTTCGCCTTTTCCAGTCGCTTGCCGTTCTTGTCGATAGAACCTTCGAGTTCCTCGATTTTTTTCGCCGTTGCGCCAACTTCCTCGTTCGCTTTCGCTACGGCGTTTTCGGATTCCGTGACTTTTTTCTGCAAGTTGCGGATGTCCGCGTCCATCGACGAAACCTGTTCCCAGATTTTTTCGTTGACGATGTAGTCTGCGTTAATTTTTTCAAGCGCCGACTTTTTCGCCGCCGAAGTTTCCTCCGCGTTTTTCAAGGATTCTTCGCAATTCGGCAATTTTTCCTTGTCGCTTTGCAGCTGCGATTCCATCCGTTCGATGTTCTTTCGAATCGAACAGAGTTCGGTGTAAGTCGCCTCGATTTCCTGAGCACGGAGCGCATTCTCCAATTTCTTGTCACTAGCTTCAAATTCTGTTTTACTTTGTTCTGCATCGGTGAGCTGCTTTTTTACATCCGTCTCACGTTTTTCAATTTCATGCAGCTGCTCGAACCAGGTACAGATTCTTTCCAGCTTCTCAATTTCTGTGGCGAGCGCATTTTTCTGTGCGGAGCCTGATTTGATTTTTTCTTCAAGCGCTTCCAGGTCTGCTTCGCTCAGCAGGCTGACATCGCCGATTTTGCGCTCAATTTCAATGACGGCTTCGTTTGATTTTGCGTACAGGGCGTGCACGGAGACGGCGATTTTTCGGTAAATTTCGTCGCCGGTCAGTTTTTCGAGAATTGCGGCGCGTTCATTTTCGTTGCATTTGAGGAACTTGTTGAATTCCCCTTGCGCAAGCATCATGGACTTCGTGAACTGACCAAAGTCAAGGCCGATGATTCGCGTCATTTCGGTTTCGATTTCCGCTTGATTCGTAAAGGAGCTGACGACGTTTTTTGTGTCCTCGTTCGTGAGCATCCACGAATATTTTTGCAGCTTGTTGCTTTTGGGGGCGCGGCGTTGTTCCCAGCGTGATGAGTAGACGATTCCGCGGCATTCGAAAAATACTTTCGCATAGCATTTTTTCGTGCCATAAGTCATGACCTCGTTCACTTCGCCCTTGATGGCGCCTTGTCGCGGCGTCTTGCCGTAAAGCGCAAGGCAGATGGCGTCGAGAATGGAGGTCTTGCCGGAGCCGGTCGGGCCCGAGATGCAGAACATGCTGCTGTTCAAGAAGTCGGGGCTTTCAAAGTCGATGGACCATTCGCCTGCAAGTGAATTGATGTCGCAAAATTCAATTTTCTTGATTTTCATCTGAGTACCCGCTAGCCGTTTTCGTGTGCCTTTTCCACGGCTTCGTTGAACAAACTAATGAATTTGTCGAAGAGTCCTACGACTTTTTCTGAATCTACGTTTTCTTCGGTTTTCGATGCGATGAGCATCTTGAAGTAGTCTTCCTTGGTGTACTGTTTGGTGGATTCGACGACGTCGCTAAATCTTGCGGCACCGTCCTTCAGAATGTTGCGGCCGATGCGGTGGCGTTTCACCATGAAATGCTTGCCCGCCTCTTCGTTTTCGAGTGCGTCGCTCAGGTTCACGAAATCGCCTGAGGTGAGGAGAATGTCCACATAGGTTTCGGCGGGCTCTTTGAGGAGTTCTGCCTCCAAGTTGCGGAGGCTTTGCCTAAGTGTCGCGACATCGCCTTCGAATTGCTCGTAGCGGACTGTTCGCGGGACGATGATTTTTTCAATCTGCGGAGTGGCGCCGGGATTTGCTTCCACGGCGAGTACGCAATGTTTGCATCTTGCCTCGTCGAATCCCATGACGAATGGCGAGCCGGAGTAGCGAACTTTCGGATTTTTTGCGACCATCGTCGCGTAATGAATGTGGCCGAGTGCCACGTAGTCGAGTTCGCTTGGGAATGCGTCTGCCTCTACGTTTCCCAAGGTGCCGACGACATCGCGCACGCCATCGTCGTGGCGGGCGGAGTTTTGGGCGGGTGTCGCGGGGGAGGCGGTGAGCGCGGTTGCATTTTCGTCCGCGAATGCGGTGGCGAGTGCGGCTTCGGTGCGGTTTGGAGCTGCGGTCGCGAATGCGGTTGCAGTGGCGTTGGTGGCGGCGAGTACGGCGGCATTTCCATCTGCGATTGCGGTTGCATTTTCGTCCGCGAATGCGGTTGCGAGTGCGGCTTCGGTGCGGTTTGGAGCTGCGGTCGCGAATGCGGTTGCAGTGGCGTTGGCGGCGACGAGTGCGGTGGCGTTTCCATCTGCGATTGCAGTGGCGTTGGCGGGCGTGGCGACGGGTGTGTCGCGGCCGGAGAGGTCTGCTGCGTACAAATGTCCTGTGGCGATAATCGGGATGTTTCTTTCGCCACGGCGTTTTACGGCGCAGTTGTAAACATCCGCATAGAGCTTTTCCAGAAGCTTGCTGTCGCTGTTTTCAGGTGCCGCAGTCGCATTTACGGCGGCTACCGCGGCATTTACGGCGGCTACCGTTGACGCATCTCCCGCTGCTGTTGTCGCATTTCCATTCGCGACCTCGGCTGCATTTCTCGCTGCTATCGTCGCATTTCCCGCAGCAATTGCATCCCCAACAACCGTATTTCGCTTATAAAAATTCTCCAGTTCCGCATCTCGCATGAACGGCACCGCGCAGCATAAGCCAATCACTTCGCCCGCGTCATTCTTCAATTCCGCTACCAAGTCGTCGATGCAACGATTGTTGATGCTTCCCACGACCTTCATGTTCAAAGCTTCCAGAAGCTCCGCCGGCGCATCGAGCAGTGCCCCGGAATCATGGTTCCCGCCCACCACGACCACGTTCGTGCAGCATGTCCCATGCAGCGAAGCCAGGAACCGGTAATACTGCGACTTCGCACAATTCGACGGATTTACGACGTCGAAAATATCGCCAGCAATCACGAGCGCCTGCGCCCCCGAAACCACAATTTCATTCTTCAACCACGAGAGGAACGCTTCCGATTCCCCCGTGCGGTCGATATCGTGCATCGTATTGCCGAGATGCCAGTCAGCAGTATGGATGAATTTCATAAAACGGAACTCCGTCTTTTACATGTGTTCTTGACCAACTTGTCAAAGTCCGACTCAATCTTCTGAGTCCTGTTGAAAATATCGTATTCGGTGAACGCCTTCTGCTCCGCTTGCTCGTGAGAGATGCTGCCTTTGTCGCCAAGAATCTTGTATTTGCGGAATTCCAGGAATTCGTTCACGGACTTGGAAAAATCTTGCATGGAAAATGGAATTTCCCGTTCGATGAGATCTTCGATGTAGTCGAAAAATCCGCTTACGAGGCGTTCCAGTCTCTTGATTTCCTTTTCGGTCAGGTAGTTCTTGGCTATGGCCACGTCGCTTTTCAAAATGCGCCCGTCCGGAGAGTTTTTCCAGGTCAGGAGCCCCATGTGCTCCTTGGTGGCGTCGGCGTTTTCTGCGACAATCTCGGCTGCGGTCTGGCCGGTAATGGCGTAGTGGAACTTGTTCTGCACCGTGGCGTAGAAATCTCTTGTGATTTCGGAATCCTTGCTGTAATCGAAACTGCACTCTGCAAAAATATCGGTAATCTGCTGCCAGATTCTGCGTTCGCTTGCCCTGATGGAACGTACCCGTTCCAGCAATTCCTTGAAGTAATCGGCGCCGAATGCGTTTTCGCCTTGCTTCAGGCGTTCGTCGTCAAGGACGAAACCTTTACGGATGTATTCCTTGAGGATTCCTGTCGCCCAGATGCGGAATTGCGTAGCGCGTGCGGAACTGATGCGGTACCCGACGGAAATAATGGCGTCGAGGTTGTAGAATTTTGTATTGTAGTTTTTGCCATCTGCGGCAGTTGCCGAGATTTTCTCGGTAACTGAAATTTCTTGCAGTTCGCCTGTATTGAATATGTTTTTCAGGTGCAAACCTACATTATCCGGAGAGCACCCGAACAGTTCCCCCATGGCCTTTTGCGTAAGCCAAATGGATTCGTCCTTGACAAGCGCACTCACTTTTACGTCTTCGCTTGGTGTGCTGTACATTAGGAACTGCATCTGCTTCTGAATACTATTTGCCATTTTGACTCCTTTCCGTAGACAAACGTAAAACTACGGATGTTTACTGCTCAAATATACACTGATGTAAAGGCTCTGTCAAGCCTTTCAGTATACAGCTATTCCTTTATGCAGCGGACACAGCCGTCTCGTTGAAAAAATTATCTTTTTATCCGATGAGACGGATTGTACTTATTTTATGCCTTTTGGTTGCGGCCTGTTTCGCTCAAAGTGAAACGGAGCCAATTGCAGAAGTAGATTCCGCAGCATACTACGAACAAACGTACGAGTGCAATTACCAGAAATTTCGCACAGACGAATCCGTTTCGGACGTTCTTTTTTGGACGAGCGTAGGCTTGAGTGCCGTTGCTTCCTACGCTTTGTAGCTGGCTCCTTTTTCTTTGAGTTCCAAAAAATTATCAAAATCGCTTCGATAAATCCTGTCTTGCACGATGCGGAATTTTTCCCATTCGGCGATGGCATGCGATTGTGCAACTTCCATGGAAATGGTGCCTGCATTTGTCAATAGTTCGTGCTCCGTGGCAACTAAAATTCGGTCCAGATGCTTTACCCAGTCCTCCATTGTCATTGGAATGTGTCGAGAGGCCTGCATTTCGGCAAAATCCAGATAACCTGAAACAATAAGCTCCAAGGCTTTCATTTCATCTTCGTCAAGGTAATTCTTTGCAACGACAACATCGGACTTTAGAATTTTACCATGAGGCGAGGCTGCCCACGTGCTAAGTCCCATATTCTTCTCTTTACTATCCGCCCGTTCGGCAATCAACTCCGCTGCTGTATGCTTGTGAATCGCCCAATGCAATTTGTTTTGCACCTTGGCAAAGAAATCGCGCGTTGTTTGGGAAGACTTGTCGTAATCAATTGCTGTTGCATAAATATCGGTAATTTTTTGATAAAAAAGACGTTCTGAAATGCGGATTTCGCGAATCCTTTCAAGCAACTCTTCAAAGTATTTCTTTGTAAGGATGGATCCACCACTTTTCAAACGCTCGTCATCCATTACCCATCCCTTGATGGTGTAATGTTCAACAATCTGATTTGCCCATTTACGGAATTGTACGGCCTTGGCGTTATTTACCTTGAATCCCACGGCGATAATCATTTGAAGATTGTAATGTTTTACTTCTCGCTCAATTTGGCGGGAACCTTCATTTTGAACTATTCGGAAATTCCGAATAGTTGAATCTTCATCAAGTTCCGAATCGGAAAAAATCTTTTTAATGTGTTCGTTTATGGTCGGTAAAGATACATCGTAAAGAGTGGCGAGCATTTTTTGAGTCAGCCATATATTTTCATCTTGATAGCGTATTTCAAGACTTTCGACATGTTCGCCAATGGCAGCGACGTAAGTGAGGTATTCTGCAGCAGAGGAGCGAATTGTCTTTTGGATATTCTTGTTGTTCATATACACAAATGTACACTAAAACAAACGCTTTGTCAAGCCAAAGCTCTCTAAAGGGCCGGGTTAGCAAACGTTTCCAAATTTCTTATATTGCCTTATATGAGAAACATTGTTCTTTTAGGATGGATTTTTTTCGTCATGTGGGGCTGTGGCTCTTATACTATGGAATTGCAAAAGGCATCCTTGGACATGAATGTTCCTGAAATGTTTAGTGGTGTAGGCAAGGACATTCCCAAGAACAAGATGGTGTCCAGTGTATCGGCATCCCTTACTTATACCCCACACGATGAAATCTATATGGGGCAATTGAAAAATGAATATGGGAACGGTGATGGAAATCCTGGCGGAAAGTCTTATGTGGGGTGGACGGAATATTCTGATTTCTGGTATAAACAGAGTCGCCTGCCTTTTACAATAACATACACTATGGTGCGAAGAATGGACAACTTTGACATTGGTGTTCAGGCTGGATTGGATCCTTGGCCTTTTGTAAGCACTTCAATGGGGTGGATTTCTGAATTTTTTGAAATCGGAGGCATTCTTTATATGGGTTTTGAAAAGAACGAGGCTTCCTATGAGGGAATTGCTCATTTTAATAACCCTTGCTATACAGGTTGTAGAGATCCTGAAAGAGGTGCTTTTGAATATTCGGCAGAAAACGTACTGATTTCTCATTTTGAATTTTATGCGGGCGGTTATATTTCGTATAACGTAAATAGGTTTGCAATATCCTATGCGGGAGCCTATTATAATCCCTGGTTTCATTCTAAGTCTTTACCGGTGGAAGGTCATCCCGAAGCGGAAGAAGAATCTTTTGATACGTTTATAACAACGCCCTATTTACTGATGCACAAGTTTTCTCTTTCCTATTGGATTAACGAAAATTGGAAATCTTCAGTCAGTGTAGTTTTGCTGAACAACTTGGAATTCGAGGATAAATCCTGGGCGCTCAGGTCTTCTTTGGAGTACTGGTTCTAGAGTACAACTTGAGAAAAATGAAGCTGAAGGGCTGTCGTTGTCCATACAGGTGGTGCCCTTGGCGGATCCCGTGAATGCAAGCATTTTGCCGCAGCATTCGCCTTGGGGGCATCTGTGAAATCGCAATTTGGTTCAACTTGACGAGCCTCTCGCTTTGCGGCAATCCCTCGTTAATCAAGACGGAGTTCAGCGATTCCATGTTGCTGAGGCAAATCAGCTGATTGATGCTTGCGTAGTCGCGTATGTTGCCCTGCGTATCGGGATTCTCGGAGCGCCATGTGGCCGCGGTTTTCCCGAATAGAGCCATGTTCAGCACGTCAGCCTCGTTTGCATAGACGATAGACGTCTCCTGCGAAGTGAGCGTCGCCGGAATCAGGTTCTGCTTGATGGCGTCAGTGTGGATGCGGTAGTATTTGAATTCCGGACTAAGCCAAGACCCGAATTCAAACGCAATATCCGAATGCGCGTATGTTCCTCCATAGCGACCTGCCGAGGATACAATTCCTATCGCATTTGTTTTATCAATCCATTGTTTTGCGGACAATACGTTGCCATTTGCTCCGGCATTCGCTTTAATGTTACTGAATTCCGTAACATTAAAATTGGGATTGTTGACGGATTCCCAAATTCCGAGAAATTCAATCGCAAATCGCGTACTGAGCCAATGTGAAATGACAAGACCCGTTGCATCTGGTTTTTTGTACTTTGCCATATCGGTTAGAGATATGTAGTCTCCGACCTTGTTCTTTTTTAAGGATATGTTTGTATCCATGACTTCTATCTTGCTCATCTTTTACTCCTTTGCGTTACAAGCGGGAAAAACACAAAATAAATGTCTCTTACTTCACCATTTCCAGCAGTTGCTGCTTCGTTACGAAATTTAGCACGGAGAATGCGGTCAGCTTTTTGCCGAGTTCGTTGAGCGAGGAGCCGATGTGGTAAACGGTTTCGTCAACGATGATAAAGCGGTCGTGGACATTCTGCATACTTTTGAGTTCGACCGTCGGGAACTCGCGATTGAGCCTTGCGGCTTCTTCTTTCAAGCGGCTGGTCACATGCGCGGAATAGACGACGCCCTTGACGTTTGACGAATGCTTTGCAATAAGCGCGAGCGCAATGTCGTCGGCATACGGGTCGATGATGACGATTTCCTCTTTTGCGGAGCGCACCAGCTGGCAGGCAAATTCATATCCGCTCCACCAGGATTTCGCATTCAACAAGCCTTCTCTCGGTGGCAGGTTTGCCTTCACGAAAAAGTCCACTTGCTTTTCAAGAGATGCGAGTCGAGTCTTCGTTTCTACGCCCTGCGAATCAAGTTCGTCTAAGCGCTTTTCGTGATTTATCAGTTGCCGATTAACACGTTCTTCGGTCAGCATAAATCGCTGATTGATGCTGGCGCCTCGCAGAAGATGGTCTTTCAGGACTTGGTTCGCCCATTGCCTAAAACGAGTACCTTGAATAGACTTTACACGATAACCGACAGAAATAATAACATCAAGGTTGAAGTGTTTGACATTATACAATTTTCCATCAGATCCAGTTGTTCGGAAATTCCGAACAACTGCGGCCTCGGATAGTTCACCTTCCTTGAATATGTGCTTTATATGTTCGCTAATGTTTGATTTTGAACTATTGTATAAAGAACAAATTTGTGCTTGAGTAAGCCAAACAGTTTCACATTCAAGAATCGCTTCAATGTGGAACTCGCCACCTTCCGGCCTTTCCTTCTGTCATCCCGGACTTGATCCGGGATCATTCTTTTCGTCGCCATTGGCGATAGCTCTATTTTCCATCTTTTACTCCTTTGCGTTACAAGCGGGAAAACGCAAAATTAAATGCACAAATGTGCTAGTGAACAAAATATAACTAAAATTGAGCGAAAAAGCAACAGGCGGAGCAAATTTTTTGAAAAAAGAGGAACGGTGGGGCATCACCTGCGTTTGGAGTTGAACGGGGGTTTTTGTGCGCGTGAATGGGGCGTTGACGAACGGCGAGTGCGAGTGGGTTTGGACGATAAACTATATTTCCACTTGACATAGCTTGGCAGAAATGCCGGGCGTCTGATTTTAGGGTATTTGTCCTTAATCTCGCAATCGAAATCTGGAAAATTTTTAATGCGTGAGAATTACGGACAGACGCTCACACCCCATCGGGTGTGGGTCGTTTTGTCTTTTTCGCGCATGGGTTTTCCAGAACCTCGATTGCAAAAGGCTTGCGATTCCACACCTTTTCATTTTTACGAAAAAGCGGATAGAAGCCTTTCGATTTCGGAGCAAAGCCTAAGTTTCACTTTTGCCCCGAGGTTCGCTTGCCTTCCTTAAACTGGCTTGGAAAAGATGCTGTTTTGAATCATCACCTGGATGTTCCGTACAAGACGTTGGAACTGAAGGATTCCTTCAACTGCGAAAAAGGCGCTTCAGAAAACAAGATTATCCACGGAGATAACCTCGAGGCGCTGAAGGCGTTGATGCCGGAATACGAAGGCAAGGTAAAGTGCATCTACATCGATCCGCCATACAACACGGGCAACGAGAACTGGGTGTATAACGACAACGTGAACAGCCCGAAAATTCGCAAGTGGCTTGGGCAGGTCGTGGGCAAGGAAGCGGAGGATTTGACTCGTCACGACAAGTGGCTTTGCATGATGTATCCGCGCTTAAAATTGCTGCACAAGTTGCTGAGTGAAGATGGCGCCATTTTCATCAGCATCGACGATAATGAACAGGCGAACTTGAAGTTGATGTGCGATGAAATTTTTGGGGCAGGGAATTTTGTGGCTCAGTTTGTATGGCAATCTACCCCAGGCTCCAATACTGGTACGGATATAAAAACCGTTACTGAATATGTTTTGCTTTATTCTAAAGATCGAAGATTCTTTACAGCAAACACCAGAAATATATGTGATGATGCTAAATATAATTTAGAAGATGAGTATGTTGAGAAAAGAGGTCGTTACACCTTGAATAAGCTTGATAGGAGAATGACAGGGTCTCATTACTCCGAAGCGTTAAATTATTCGGTAAATACCCCTGATGGAAATTTATTGTATCCAGGTAATTCTGCTGAAAAACAAGAACATTGGAATTGGAGATGGTCAAAAACAAAATTTGAATGGGGTGTAGAGCACGATTTTATTGTGTTCAAAAAAAATAACACTCAATGGTCCATTTATTTCAAGCAATATCAAAATGTAGATAACAATGATAATCCTATTAAAAGAACTTTACCATATCAAAATTTAATCTTGGATATAGATGGCGTAAGCTCTGCTAGAGGTACGGCTGATTTAATGAATGTATTTTCTGCGAAAAAGTTTGATTATCCCAAGCCGTTAAATTTAATTGAATACCTTTTGAAAATAATTTCGGATCCCTCTTCCATCATCCTCGATTCTTTTGCGGGGTCCGGTACCACAGCACACGCAGTCCTCAACCTGAACAAACAAGATGGCGGAAATCGCAAGTTTATCCTCGTTGAAATGGAAGACTATGCAGATAACATCACCGCCGAAAGAGTGCGCCGCGTCATCAATGGCTATGGCGAAGGCAAGAACGCAGTTGACGGAACCGGCGGCGATTTCAACTACTACGAACTCGGCCCGGAGATGTTGCTGGACGGCAACCTCAACGAAAATCAACCCGTCGAAAACATCCGCAATTACATCTACTACACCGAAACAAATTCCGTCATCGACACCATAGCGGTTGCAGAAAACGGGAACGAATTTTTCCTCGGAAACCACGACAATGCGGCCTATTATCTGTTCTACAAAAAGTCCGAAGTCACAACGCTTGATTTTGAATTTCTAGGAACCATCCGTCAAAAGTCGGAGCGCTATGTCATCTACGCTGACAACTGCGTGTTGTCCAAAGATTTTCTGTTCAAGCACAATATCGTGTTCAAGAAGATTCCGCGCGACGTAAGGAGATTCTAATGCTTTTAAAACCGTACCAGAAACAGATTATAGACGACCTTGCCCGCTATTTTGAAATCCTGAGAGAAAAGGGAAACATTGCTGTTGCCTTCAATGAATTTTGGCAGAAGCATCCGCGTACTGCGATTACGCCAATGTTCGGCGAAGCGGTGGAACCGTACAAGAACAATGTTCCTAACGTTCCGCACGTCTGCATAAAAGTTCCGACCGCAGGCGGAAAAACTTTCATTGCAGCAAATGCCCTGAATACGATTTTTAGTGCATTCGATAATTCTCGACCAAAAACAGTTGTTTGGCTTGTTCCGTCCAATTCCATCCTGGAGCAGACCATCCGAAATTTCAGCAACCCGAAGCATCCGTATCGCGAACAGTTGAATACGGATTTTGCAAATAAAGTAGAAGTCTTTGACAAAAAAATGCTGTTGCAAGGTGCGGGATTCAACTGCACTTCGGTTCACGAAAACCTGACGCTCTGCATTTTGAGTTTTGATAGTCTACGTGCCAGAAAAGCGGAAGACCGCAAAGTCAATGATGAAAATGGAAATTTGCAGTCTTTCGCAAATCGCGTCGAAGAAGATGAAGTTTCCGTGATGTCCGTTTTGCGCTCGCTGAATCCGGTCGTTATTGTTGACGAAAGCCATAATGCAGAAAGCGAACTCAGTGTAGAAATGCTGAAAAACTTGAATCCCAGTTTTATCCTGGATTTGACGGCGACGCCTCGCAAGAACAGCAACATCATCAGTTTCACTTCGGCGCTTGAACTCAAGAAAGAGAATATGGTGAAGCTTCCGGTGATTGTCTACAACCATCGCAAAAAAGAGGATGTGGTGAGTTCCGCTTTGGAACTTCGCATGCGCCTAGAAATGGCTGCGGAAGCGGCCCGTAAAAATGGGGCGCCGTACATTCGGCCCATCGTACTTTTCCAGGCGGAACCGAAAACAAAAAACGACAATACAACTTTTGAAAAAGTGAAGTCCATGCTTCTGGAATTGAAAATTCCCGAAGAGCAAATCAAGATAAAAACTGCCGACAAAAACGAATTGCAAAATGTGGATTTGATGTCTGCCGATTGTCCTGTGCGTTACATTATTACAGTGAACGCGTTGAAGGAAGGCTGGGATTGCCCATTCGCCTATATTCTTGCAAGTCTTGCGGATCGCAGCTCCAGCGTAGATGTGGAACAAATTCTCGGCCGCGTTTTGCGTTTACCAAATGTCCGCAAAAATGAAAATGCAATGCTCAACATGAGCTACGTATTTACCGCATCTGCAAAATTCAGCGAAACACTCGACAGCATCGTGAAAGGCTTGAACCGCGCAGGCTTTAGCAGCAAGGATTATCGCCAAGTTGAAATCGCGGAAAGCGGCCTGCAAGAAAACGATGCGGCAACAAGCGTGAACGGTACCGCAAATGCAACGGAAAATTCGTTGCCACTGCAATCGGAAAGTACGAACAATTCTGATGATTTCGATGTCACGAAAATTTTCTGGAAACCGACTCCAGTGTTTGGCGGGAATGTTGAGGAAAAATCCGCAGGCCACGCATATATTGCCAATGCCACATCGACAGGTACAGCGATAAATGCTGATTCCTCTGCTTCCGTGCCAGCAGTTCCAAATTCACCAGCAGAAAGTGCTGCCTCTTTCGCGGAGCAAAATCCCATAATCGCAGAAATCACAAAGCAAGCCATTGCCGAAAATCAGAAATTGGAAAATCAAGTTGCAGCAAATGCAAAATCGCCATTAACGCCCAGCGAAGTGAGCAAGCAAGTGAAAACATACGACATCAAGGAAATTTTCAAGGATTCCTGCGCAAGTCTCAAACTGCCGCAGTTTTATTATAAGCTTTCTCATCCAAGTGATTTCTTCAATTTGGAATCAGAACCTTTTGAAAAGGATATGCTCCTGAAAAATTTCCCGCTCAAGAATGCAGATACGAACATTGATTTCCAGAATGTGGAACTTGACATTCGCCGTATCGACTTGGACGAAACGCAGAAGGATTTTACGCCGACCATTTTCAATATGGATAAGCCTAGTCAAAATCTGATTATTGAATGGATTACAAACGTCAAGGATTTAGACAAAAAACGTAAATTGTGCGCAGAAAATTTGCGGAGTTGGATTGGCAATATGTATCCGATTCCCGACCCGGACATTATCGAATATATTAACCGCGTATTGCAAAATTTCACCGATGCCGACTTGAACAACATGCTGAATACGCAATCGCTTTACGCAAACAAAATCAAGCAGAAAATCAACGAACTCTCGGCGAAATACATTGAAAACGAATTTGACAAAGCTCTGGATCAGGATAAAATCGAACTAAAGCCTACTTATGAAATCCCCGAAAAGCTGAATCTCTCGACTGTCGGCAAGCCGCTTCCGAAGACACTCCACGAATGCGAAGAAAACGTGAACGGCTTCGAAGAAGAAGTCATCAATGCTGTCGCCAATATGGAAAATGTGGAATTCTGGACCCGCAACCGCGAGAAGAAGGATTTCTGCATCAACGGCTTCATCAACCACTATCCCGATTTCATTATCAAGACGAAGAAGGGCAAAATCATTCTGCTAGAAACGAAGGGCGACCACCTCGATGCCGAAAAGAAAATCAAGCTCGGAAATCTCTGGGCAAGCAAGGCCGGCAACCAGTTCCGCTATTGCTTAGTTTATAAGGAACGCCGCGTGGAGCACGCCTATACCAAGGACGAGTTTTTGGAGTTGATTAGGGAATTGTGATAACCTTCTTTACTTCGCACTGTAATAAGTGTATATGTCCATCGGGAATGGGTATGCGTAGGACTGCGACTTTATCGCTTTGCTTGCCGCAGTCGCTATTTCGAATTTGCGTAATCCTCGTTGAGCCAGTCGTACATCTTCTTTTCGGTTTCGCGATTCTTGATTACCCACTTGGCGTATGTCGGCCTGTCTATTTCTCTGCAAATTGCATAGGCGAACGCCTCGGCAAATCCGTTCTTCACAAGTCCCTCGTACAAGCTCTTGAGCGGATTATTGTACGCTTTCATGTCGGCAATCAGCTTGATGCTTTCTGTAAATATGTGCGTCAGGAATTCCATTTGCTTGCCTCCTGTCGAATCCACCTGGGTGTAATCCTTGTGACTTGAGGAATCGGAAGCCAGCGAAATTCCGAGCGTCATCAGGAACGCCTCGTGCATCCCGTTTTTCTGGGATGGAGAATGGTTGATGTTGACGACCACTTTTTCCCCATCTCGCGTAATAAGGTTTTTGGCGCGGCGGTACAGAATGTTGTAAAGTGTGTTTCTGTTCTCGCTTTTCTTGTTGATGAGGAGCGCATACATGCCGTAACTGTAAAAGTCGAGCCACTCCTCTTGATTCTGGGAGATGATTGTTGCAATGTAATAGGAGCCTTCGTGACGCTTGGTGTTGTTGACCGCCTTTTCTATCCAGACCTTGGCGCTGTCCAGCTTTTCCATATTCAAGAACGTGATAGCGGCGTTGAACGGAATCAGGTACGAGTTCGGATTGCTCTTTGCGCCTTTGCGGTATGTGGCCAAAGCGGAATCGGGCATTTTCAGGTCGTCATACACGCTGCCAAGACCGTTGCAAATGGCATCGACCAGGCGGGCGTTCTTGTTGAGCTTTTCCGCTTTTTTCAGGTACGGCAGGGCTTTCTTGAGATCGCGCATGGTGTAGTAGGTGAATCCAATTTCGTAATTGACCAGCGCACTCTTGGGGTCGAGTTTTTCGGCTTCGCGGTATTTGGCGATGGCGGCATCATATTGCCCTTCGTCGTGAAGTCGATTGCCTTCGCCTATAAGATTCTTGAAATCGTCCGCAAAAGATATCGCTGCGGCGACGAAAATGCAGACAACGGTCGTGAGAAAATCCTTAGCTTTCATGCGAGCCTCCCTTTTTCTCAATATAGCAACAAATATTTCTACATGAACATCCAAAGTCTCTTGACCATATCTACAATCTCAACAGCATCGTGGGCCTTTGCCGCCTCTGTGTCCGGAAAATCGAGAATGCGGGCTTTCCCCTTTTTAAAGTCGTACAAGTTTATTTGAATGTGACGACCGTTGCGGATTTCCGTGACATATTCCATGTCGTAATTCTGGATGGACTCAATCAGTTTCTTGACCATCGCCGTCCTGTTTGCATCCATCAGAGTCCACGGGGAAGAATCGATGATGTCGTCTTCCGGAACAGGGGAGTCTCCTATATACGTCACATGGACATCGTAGTTTGTCTGGCTGTAAGCGGAATCCCCCTTGACGCGAATCCGGTATTCGGGAACTGTAGCCTCGAACGCTTCCGAAACGTCAATTCCGTAATCAAAGCCCTTTGCCGAATCTGACACAAAAGGCGGTACCGGGTAATCGTCGACAAACCCGAACGGGCGTTGCGCTGCAACCTGATTCAATGTGTTACAAATAAAATAAGGAATTATGAAAATCAACGGAATCGATAACCAGCAAATCACCTTCCGCACCTTGAACTTTCGCCCGAGCCACGAACAAAAAATGAAAAACGCGACCGCAGCTAAAATCAGCAAAAGCATGGCGACAGGCCGCTCAAAGGAATGCTTCAGGGGCACAAGCTTCGTAAGCAGCGCGACAACCCCCGCAAGCGCCGAAGTCGCAGTAATAATCCAGAACGTTGCCCATAGCGGCTTGAAACGCGCCTTCGCATGGAGCATCGCAAACAGGAAACCAAGCAAGCACGGGAACGCCACAAACGCCGCCATGAATGCAATGGGCGCCCATTTATGCAACAGCCCCAGCTCGAATAAGTTAAAGACGCCTACAATGCTCATCTCTTGATTCCGGATTTGACGGTGCGCAGTTCCTTGTGACCGTCAATGAAGTTGAGCAATAATATAGCGTTTTTGTAAACTTGTATGCAAATTGCAAGGCGCAGAAAAAAGGAAAAATGACGATTGTGTAAAGCGAAATTCAATATCTTGAATGCAAAATGTCAATAGATGACATTAAATCACGTTTTTTATTAGCTATTTTATTTACCGTAATGCAAGGCTGAAAAATGCGGTTGTCTTTTACCATTTCATTTTAATTAGCGATATAATTTGCGAAGTTAAAAAGGAGTCAGAATGTTTCAGGTTGTCGTAAGTATCGTTTGCGCTGTCATGGGAGTGGCCATCGGCGCACTCGTCGTCAAGGTCAAGCTTTTTCGCCAGGTGGAAATCGAAAAGGCGAATGCCCGAAAAGACTGCGAGACAATGCAAGGGAATATCGCCAATTTACAGGCGAGCCTCCGCGTCGCCGAGAATGCAGCGGCCGAACTGAAGCAGCGCTTGGCATCCGCCGCCCTCGCCTGCGAGAAGCGCCTCGCCGAGGTAAAATCCGAAGCCGACAAAAGCCTTGCCGAAGCAAAACTTGCCGCGGAGCAACGCCTCGCAGAATTCAAAAGCGTCGCAGCCCGCCAATGCGAAGATGCGGACAAGCGACTCGCCGCAGCCAAAGCCGAGTTCAGCCGCAACATAACTGAAGCCAAAGCCGAATACGACAGGCGCATTGCCGAAGTGAAAACCGACGCAGAAAAACAGCAAAAAGAAGCCGCCGCCCAGCGCGACGCCGATTTCAGCAAGCAGCTCGCCACCATGAAGGCGCAATTCGCAAGCCTTTCCGAAGAACTGCTCAAAAAACGCACCGAGGATTTCAAAGGCACAAACAAAGAGGAAATGAGCAAAATCACCCAGCCGCTCTTGCAGCAAATCGAGGAGATGCGCAAGGCCCTCGAAAAGAACAAGGAAGGAAATGACAAGAACATCTCCGCGCTGAACACCACCATCGAAACCATGATGAAACAGTCCAACAAGCTGGCGGAAGACGCGCAGAACCTGACGAACGCATTGAAGAACCGCGGCAAGGTGCAAGGCGACTGGGGCGAGCAAGTGCTCTGCAACATCCTCTGCGACAGCGGCCTCCGCGAAAACGAAGAATTCTTCACGCAGAAAAACTACAAAACCGCCGACGGCAAGGACATTCGCACCGATGTCGTGGTGAAAGCCTCCAACGGTTCCGCAATCGTCATCGATTCAAAGGTCTCGCTCACCGCCTACTCCGACTACCTCGCCGCCCAGGACGACACCGCCCGCGAAAAATCGGCCAAGGCGAACCTCGAAAGCGTATGGAGCCACGTAGAGGAACTCGTGAAAGTGAACTACGCAAGAACAGTCCCGAACGCAGTCCCCTACGTGCTCATGTTCGTGCCCAACGAAGGCAGCTACATTCTCGCCATGAACACGGACCCGCAAATCGGACTCAAGGCGTTCAAGAAGGGAATCATCATCATCAACCCCACCAACCTGATGCTCGCTCTCAGCCTCATCCTTCTGACATGGCAGAACACCCGCCAGGAGGAAACCTGCCAAAAAATTATCGACGCCGCCACGAACCTCTACGAAAAATTCTGCGGATTCAGCGACAACTTCGCAAGACTCGGCACGCAATTGCAAACCGCCAGCAAAACTTACGGCGAAGCGTTCGGCCAACTGAACAGCGGAAACGGCAACATCATCTCCCGCTTCGAAGGGATGAGAAAACTCGGCCTCGTAACGACGAAGAAAATCAGCGAGAAACTGCTGATGCAGTGAATCTGATATTTGAAGTGAAGCCTACCAAAGCGAACCTTTTGCGTGAGGAGGGCGGCCCGGCACAACAGTGCCGTCGCGCTCTATTTTATGGGGGTGGTGCCACGCTCCGCTCGCCCCGCCCCTCAGAAAACGTAGCCTTGCTCACGGGAATCGCACACAAGAACCGCCCGCAAGTCTACGCCCATGGGGTCACAATCGCTGCCGCGAATGCGGGGAATGCAAAAAAAAACATCTCGGGCCGTTACAGCGCCTTAATCTCTTCGTGAGAGAGTCCTGTTCGCTTTGAAATGATATCCAGGGAAATCCCATCGTCGCGGAAAGCCTTGGCGAGTTCCCTGTTTTTGGAATCGGCGCCCTCAGCACGGCCCTGTTCGCGACCCTCAGCACGGCCCTCTTCACGGCCCTCTTCACGGCCTTGTTCAAGGCTTTTCCTGTACAGAATTTTCATTTCCTGTTCGAATGTCATGTAAGCCTTCCTTGTTGCAGGGTCCTTGCGGCAGTCTTCGACGAGATTGTGAATGCGCCTCATCTTTTCGGATTCGCATTTTTTCGTGGCGAAGTACCGCATGTATTCGCGCGTGGCATCGTCCTCCACATCGCCGTATTTGCTGAATATATAAAAATTCTTGTAGCAGAGGTCTCCCATCACGATGTCCGAGTCGGACTCCTCGCGGTTCTGGAACTTGTAGATGGCCTTGCCCTTGCCGAAGACGTCCTTCGGGCAAATGAACAGGATGTACTGCTCCTGGAGTTCATCGTAGACGGAGCCCCTCGCGAGGGCGTCCAGGTCGCACATCGACTGGTAATAGCGGGCGCGCTTGGGCAGTTCGCCGGTATCGACCATTTGCATCTCGATGTCGAAATAGCGCCCGGCCTTTGTATTGCCCGATGCGTCGGAAACTTCCTCCTTGGCGAGCACGTCGAAGCGGACGCTCTTGTGGAGTGGGTCCTCCTGCGCAGTCGCCTCGGCAACGACTGAAATCTTCTCGATGGTGATTTTCAGAACGTCCTGCAGGAAGTCCTTCGCAATTTCCACGTTGCTGAATACTTTGACGAACATGAAGTTGTCGGTGATGTCCAGTTCATCATAACTTTTCATTGGGTAATTCATTTTTCCTCCTATCGCTACATGCTAAAAAGCGACGGTTTAAATTGTGCATCATGACTCGCGGCACTCGCCGGAGCGCAAGAATGAATGCTACTCATTCGTTCACTACAAAATATAAACACAAAACGCGTCACCGTCAATACCCCGTGCGAATTTTTTTTGCATTCTGCAAACAGCCGTTGACACAAGCGACGTCACACATCGCGGCACTCCGTCGTTATGGAAATCGGGTTCGTGGTGGAAAAGATAAAAGCGATGAAGTAGACATTTCGGGCGGCCCGGCACAACAGTGCCTTCCAAAACGCATTCTCACGTAAAAATACGCTCCCTTGCCTCGTGTTTCTGATTTATGTATATTACAAACGATTGAGACAATCCGCCCGACAGCAGTTCTAACGGGGTGGCAGTTCAACTCTATGCCAGGTATTCGCCGACGGCCAAAAAGCTAGAGGCAGGACCACTATGGGGGAACGGCCCTTGAGCACTTGCGTAGAGCACCATAGGCACAAAGTCAGGGAGTAATATGGCAACCTCTAGCATTACGCACAATTTCGTGTTCGACGCTGAAAGCACTCAGCGATTCGTTGATCAACTCGAAGCCGCCGAACGCGACGCACAGAAACCTATCCCGCAAATCGCAAGATTCGTGACGGACCCCAAGGAAATCCTTGAACTGACTGCCAAGTTATTGGCAGATGCAAAATAATTATTCAGTTACAAGCCTAAATTCCTATTTCAAAAAACAACCGGATGTAAACGAAGAACAATTGAAGGAAATTATCAATTCCTTTAGTTCTCCAGTGAATCCGGATGTAGAACGTTTTCTGCATAGGAATTCCATCATGTTTACAAAAAAGAAGCAATCCATATCGTATATGGTAAGCCAAAATGGGCATTTAGTCGGCTACTTCGCGCTTGCGATAAAACCAGTTACCTTTCGCAGCGAGGTTTTAAGTAACTCCGCCAAAAAGGTCATTGAGCGCGTAAGCAAATACGATGCGGCGACCGGCGAGTACAACGCCAGTGGTTATCTCATCGCACAACTCGGCAAGAACTTCCGCTTAGCAAAGGAATTGCAGATTTCCGGGGAGGATCTGCTGAACATCGCGATAAACACCATTCAACTTGCGCAGAACGTCGTTGGCGGCACTATCGTCTTTCTGGAATGCGAGAACCACAAGAAGTTCTTGGACTTCTATGAACTCAACGGATTCAGGGCGTTTTCATCGAGAACACTGAGAAATACAAATACCGAAACCCAGGTCCTTAATCAACTATACAGGCTTATCTAGAAAACAGATAATGCGAAGCCTGTGAGGGTATATGGAAAAATCAAAAAAAGAGAAACTTGAAAAAATGGCTGGAAAGTTGGCGACATCGATGAATTCCTCGGCTTGAACGAAGCCGAAACCGCCATCATTGAAATGCGAGTGGCGGCCGCGAAGGCGCTTGTCGAAAGAAGGAAGAAAATGGGACTTTCCCAAGTCACGGTCGCCCAGAATTTCGGGACAAGCCAGTCGCGCGTCGCAAAGATGGAAAAAGCCGACGCTCACATATCCTTGGAACTTCTGATAAGGATTCTATTTTCGCTAGGAGCAAATAAAAAAGAATTACTGAAGACGATGGCAGGATGATTTTTTCAAAAATTTTTCCGACAATTCCCCGCTCCCGCGCAATATACCTACTAGCGCACTGAGCCCCGTCCCCGAATTAATGTTCGGGGCAGGCTCATTGCGCTCCAGGGTGACAGAGTATTAGCGTCATCCTGGAGGGGCAAAAAGCCTTGACGGGGAACTGGAGCGATTTTTCGCAAAGCGTAAATTCGATGAATAGAACCAACGCGAGCCACACTCCGTGTCATCCACGCCGACAAAAATACACAAAATGTATGTCAAATTTAACAGTCCGCATTTTTCTAAAACTTATATTCAATCCCATGGAACATTCACCGAACGGCAGCAACTCGCCATTGTGGAAAACACTCTCCGTCGTCTGGGCGGCCCTCGCCCTGATTTACGGCATTTCGCCCATCGACATCTCCCCGGACACCATCCCCTTCTTGGGCTGGATTGACGACTTCGGCATCGCCGCACCTGCGCTCCTCAACCTGATTCAAAACTTCCTGCAGGACCCCGACAGTCACGCTGCGAAAATCGTCCGAACCCTCAAATGGATTGCCGTCATCTTCTGCGCATGCATCTTTGTCGCAGTCGGCGGGATTTCCCTTATTTTTATCACGCTGGTTTCCGGAAGGAACATTTTCGAGGAATTCCCTATAACGCAGATTCTATGGTCTATTGTTGCGGTGCTTGGGCTGCTTGTGTTGTTGGGATACATATTCCAAAACAAGATTGTCGGGTACCTTGGCGAAAAGCATACAGCGAGCATTGTCCGCAGCGCAAGCCGCGGCATCGTATTCCGTGACGTGTACGTGGAAGGCAGCCACGGCGTGCAACAAATCGACCTCCTCGCCATCACGCAAAAAGGAATCCTCGTCATAGAAAAGAAGACATGGATAGGCCTCATCGTCGGGACCGCGTACGACAAGGAATGGCGCGTATTCGTGAACCGCGGCAAACAGAAATACAGCATGAAAAACCCGCACCACCAGAATTTCGGGCACGTGCAGGCGCTCGCCGATAACTTCCCGAAATGGAAGGATAAACTCGTGAGCCTCGTGATATTCGGGAACAACGCGAAACTCGGCGACAAAATCCCCGCGAACACAATCAACGACCACAGCTTCAGAAACTATTACAGCAGCCTGCCCTACGCCCTGGAACAGCGCGACATCGAAAGCATCGCCCAGGCCATCGACAACCTGAACGCGCAAAAGAAAGAATTAAAGAAAAAGCACCGGGAAAAAATAAAAGCGATGAAGTAGACGTCATTTTGCGTCTAATTCTTCTTTACCGCTGTCCAATTTTGATAATGTTGTATAATAAGATCTAAGTCCGTCAATATGTTCCAAAAGTGATGGATTGACATTATGGCCCATTGGATCCAAAATGAAATCGATTCCTTCTTGTCTCGCTAATTTTGCCGCAGGAGTAAAATCACTATCTCCGGAAATTAGAATTATTTGGTCAACGAGGCGTTTATATGAAAGAGATGCGATATCTATACCTATTTTCATATCGACCCCCTTTTGCTGCATTAATAGCTGAAAATCACATTCTGTTATGGTATCTAAAGTTGTGACGCCATTAAATAATTTTTTAATTGATTCCTGTTTTAGTGTATAAACCGCCTCGTCCGCAGCGAGAAAACCCAATCGCAAAGCAAACTTTCTTTTGCTTTTTAATTCATCTAAAAATTCAGTCATCCATTTATATGTTGGCTGTTTTTTAAAATTTATGCACTTTTTGGTTAATGGATGATAGACGTTTTTTTCTACAGGTGGACAGTCATAGTAGAAAATTCTGTACAAATTTGAATAATCATAAATTTTTTGAGGCACTACCATCTTTTGTATAGGAATCTTTTTGACACAAATGTTTTCTACAATATGTAACCAATTCTTCGGCACACTCGCTTGGAGTTTGTGATCCCGCATAGTGATTGACCATTTTTCGATAGAATCCACCATCCACTAGAATTGCAGTTTTCATAAACATCCTCAAAAAAAAATCCATAACATCGTTGGTTCCCTTATCGTGGGACAACATCGTTATGGATTGGTTTACATGGGTAAAGATACAATAAAAAAGAAAAAAAAGCAAGGTAATGTTCTTTTTTTTGATGATTTGGACAATAAATTATGAATATTCCGGCGAAAATAAATAGCAATTCTAGAATGGCTGCTCCCATTTTTTCGAACAAGCGGCTTAAAATATGTCGGAATAATCAATATATTCTATGCTCTTGTAGGTCTTTTCAGCCCTTTTTCGCCTTTAGATACCGCGTCTTCCCAAATTTCTGTTGGGTCCACATTTATAAATTCGCAGTTTTTGTCTATTTCTGTTCGCAAAGCTCGGAATTCTGCATTTTCCTCATCTACGAAAGCCCGTTCCAATGCAAGTACTAGTCCGTTATCATTCCCTGAGCGGAAGCCATGAACCTAAGAGTTCTGATGGATCGTCGCGACGAAATCCGCAGACAGGAAATCGTAGATGCTATCGGAACGAGTAGAAGAAGCTACGACGAAATCCTGAACTTCATCAAGTCATAAAACAAGCCGGCAACTCGCCGGCTTTTTAGTGTTAAAAATTAGGAAGTTAAGATTTCAACAAGCGTAAGCCATTGCGAAAGCGCTTGCCGGCGCGAGTCAAAAATCCTTTGGTGACGCCGAATCACGAGAACGTGACTTGGTCAATGGATTTCGTTACAGACGTTCTGCAAAGCAACCGCAAGTTCCGTGTTCTCAACGTCATCGACGATAGCGACCGTGTCGCCGTTGCCCAGAAAGCAGCTCATTCCATACCGGCAGTCCGGTTGATTCGCTTTATGGAGGAAATCATTTGGGAGAAGGGAAAGCCAAACAACATTCGCTGCGACAACGGTCCCGAATTTATCTCTCGCGAGTTCCAGAACTGGTGCAAGGGAAACAACATCAACATCTTGTATACACAACCAGGATGCCCAACACAGAACAGCTATATCGAACGGTTCAACGGATCATATCGAAGGGCCGTTCTTGACGCCTATATTTTCAGAACTTTAGACGAGGTAAGGGAACTCACTGAAAAATGGATGAACTACTACAACAACGAAAGACCTCATGATGCTCTGAATAATCTCGCACCCATGGAATACCGGTTGTCAAAAACAGGGTGATTTTGTATATTTTTAACCAGTCCTAAAAATGGGTAGCTGACAAAACGAATTGCATTCCATATCAAGGTTCAAAGAACCGATGAAATTGATACTAAGTTGGCTGACTTTGAAACTGATTGGAAATATGATCGCTACAAGGTTTCCCTATTTGCCGAAGACGTCTCTAACGAAAAAGATTTGTTAAAAGAACTGATAAGATATGCTGCTTTAGAAAAAGGAGTAATCGTACAAAATTAAGAAGAAGGGTGAATTATGAGTTGCGATCTTGAAATGAGGGAACGATATGAACACTTTCAACGGTGCATGGAAGACGTCTGCCGAAAGATAGAGGAGGCAGAGAGCCTCCATAAACAGGAAAAATTTAAAGAGGCAATCCAAATATTGGCTCCTGCTGTGAAGCCTATAGACGAAATGTTGCAGGACGGATTCTTTGGTGAGAAAGAAAGTTATAAGTATCTATCCTTTGACTCCCCATTCGGGAACATGTTATATCATTATTATGAACGACCTCAGAAAGAAATACGCTATGCGCCATACAATTATGGCAAGATGTATTACGTCTTCGGGAGTCTTCTTGTGGATTTGAGAAACTTTACCGGTGCAAGGATCGCTCTTGAAAAAGCGATGAAGTGGGACCCAACTAATGCAGAATATGCCTTAGAACATGCCGAAACCTATAAAATGGAAGGAAACCTGAATAGGTTTTTGGAACTCACCAAAAAAGCATTTAGAATAGCCTTTTTACCAGAGAACATGTCTCGCCTTTATCGAAATTTGGGCTACTATTTTGTTGAAAAAGAACTTTGGGACGTGGCTATTGAGTGCTTCTCACTAGCGTACAACTATGACCATGGGGAATGTAGCACGAAGATTATTGATAGCGAACTACGCTATATCTACGACAAAAGCAATCGCACTGCGACGATTCACTTGAACTACGATAATTTGGAAAAATATGCCCAGCAGTACGATTTTCCCTATGGACCCGATTCGGATATTGTTCTCTTTGCTTATCACCAAGGCCGAATGAGGGTTGAATCCAGGGAATATGAAGACGCGAAGTTCCTTTTGACCATAGCAAATAACCTTGCGCAAGACGACGATGTCAAGAAGTTGTTAGATAAGGTTAATCGTGTTCTTAAGGCATAATGCTTTTCTTCTGCAAAAATCTATATCGAGTAATGTTATATTAATAACCAAGCAACGACTAATATAAATTCTTGGGTACTGTCGATTCGATAACAATTCATAGAAAAGGCGAAATGATATGGTTAATTAAACATTATGCAATATTTTAAAGTCTAGGCTTGATTCCTGTTTTGACAAATAAGATCTTCAAAGATCTTGTGGGGGCACTCGAATAGGATGCATGCATATTCGCCATCTCTCGTTAATGAATTGGAATGATAAAAACGAATGCGAAAACACAGAAAACGGACTTTTTTCATCCTTTGTCATTTTCTGCCATTCCATTTTACGTATATTTGAAAACATGATTACTGCAAAGCCATTTATCAAATGGGTTGGTGGCAAAACCCAACTTCTGGACGAAATACGAAAGCTCTATCCTGAGCATATTGATAAGTATTGCGAACCATTTGTTGGTGGCGGAGCGGTTCTTTTTGACGTGTTGTCGAGGTTAGCCCCTAAAGAAGTTCTCATTAACGATATTAATAATGAATAGATTAACACCTACAAGCAGATAAAAGATAATTCTGCAGGTTTGATTGATAATCTTTCTGAATTGCAGGAAAAATATTGGACTTCTTCGCTTGAGGAAAATAAAAAGTTCTTTTTTGAAAAAAGAGAACGTTTTAGTTTTTTGAAAGTCAATGGTAGCAAAAAAAATGACTTGGAAAAAGCGTTTGTGTACTTTGACCCTCCTTATCGACCATTGACGCAAACCGCCGCTTTTACTTCGTATAATATCGCTGCATAAATTGATGTTTCTTTACAATGGATATATATTAAAGATTGTCTCTTATATTTGTCATGTATTCTTTGAATACTAATCTTGTAAATAGCCCTTTGTAGTCAAAAGTTTTTTTTTCTAAAAATCATCAAAAGTGTCATAAACTGTCATCTGTCTGGATCTATATTTTCGCTCATGATAAGTCTAGCCAACAACATTTACTCCTGTTTCAAAAACAAGGGCGAGTTCTCCCTTAGGGATGCATACACGGAATATTCCGACAAGCCCAAGGAAACTGTCCGGGCGAGAATTTACGACAATCTTGGAATAAAATTCGAACGTATTGCGAAGGGCCTGTACAAGACCATCGAAGGCGACGAAAGCTGCGTTTTGATAGAAGGCGATGGCAGGGATTTGAGCATGCTCAACGATTCGTCCATCGATTGCATCCTAACAGACCACCCGTGGCTCGACAAGAAATCAAATAAGGGCGGCGACCGAAATTTTGCAACATACGACTGCTTCAAATATTCCCTCGACGACTTCAAAGAAAAAGCGCGCGTCCTGAAAGACGGTTGCTTCCTTGTCGAAATCCTGCCCGCCGAAAACGAGAACAACTACGATTACCTCTACCAGATAAAAAAGTTCGCGGAACAATGTGGATTGCTCTATTATTCAAAAGTCACGTGGAAAAAAGGCGACTTTGTCAGCCACACCGGCCGCAAATCCAAGAACACGCAAGACGTGATGATCTTTTCGAAAGGCAAGGCCCGGAGTCTTAGAATTGATGCGAAGAAGACAAAGGACTCCGGTGAGACACATTATATGAGCTGCACGGCGCAAATGCTCCCCGCTATGTTCGATATCGCGCCAGTGGCCAGGAAAAGCAAAATCCACCAAAGTGAACTCCCATTGACCCTGTGCGAGAAAATTCTCCAGTTCGTGACAAAACAGGGAGAAGTCGTGCTTGATACCTTTGCAGGAAGTGGCGTCGTCGGCGAAGCTGCCCTAAATTTGAAGCGAAATTGCATTCTCATTGAATTGGACCACCAAAATGTTGTTAGAATCAGGGACAGATTCGCGTACAACCCATTCTTTAGGGAAGTGTGGTGCGGGTTGGGGTAGAAAATGCAATAATCCCATCTTTGCATCTAACATACCGAGGAAGTAAAGTGATGTATGTAAAGAAGTCGCACCAGCATTTTTTATATTTACGGCAGGACAAAAAGAGGTTAGGTTATGACACTTCCTTATGCGACAACATGTCCAAAGACTAAGAAAAGTTCTGCCGATCTTATTGCCCTGTTGAAAAACGACAAGGGAGTACTTTTCAATATTGTAAGCGAAGCAGACGCAATTTCGTATATAAAAGACGTTAACAATTTTCTTCGAACAGCCTCCTATAGAAAGAACTACAGAACAAATCCTTCTGGGAAATACATTGGTCTTGAATTTGCATATCTACAAGAGTTGTCAAAAATAGATATGTATTTGCGGAATATAATAACGCAAATGTGCATAGACGTGGAACACGACTTAAAGGTATCTTTACTATCTGATTTAGAAACAAATCCTAACGAAGATGGATACAAAATCGTTATAGATTTTTTGAACGATCCATCAAACTCGTATATTCACAAAAATATTGTCCAAAATCGAAACTCCCCATTTGTAGGAAATTTAATAGATAAGTATTTTACCTTTACTCAGACAAAGTCAATAAGTAATTGCAATTGCCCGATGTGGGTCCTCGTAGAAATTTTATCTTTCGGTTCTATTATAAAATTCTACGAGTTTTACTATAAACGAAAAAAACTCCCCCGTTCGCCAATACAATGCACTCTATTGCATTTAATTCGAAGTTTAAGAAATGGTTGCGCACATAACAACTGTTTGATTTGCGACTTATCACCTGAACCTGGAGCACAATCGCCCACCATTTTAAACCGAACCTATTCTAATTTAAAAGGGATTAAAAACTCTGCCTTGAATAAGAAATTAAAATGTCGTTTTGTAATGGAGTTTTGTGCGCTTCTTTTTGTGTATCGTCAAATAAAGGCAAAAAATGTAATGCAATACCGATTAGAAGAACTCAAAAATCTTTTTTTCAAAAGGATGTGTAGAAACCGTCAATTTTTTAGAAAAAACGATGTTTTGACAAGTACCTACTTCTTCTTAGCAAAAATCATTCGCAACCAAAATAAGAAAGGCACTTGACATAAATAAACAAAATTAATATATTAAGTATATCGTTAAAAAACATTCGTGTTTTTGTAAGGGCGGCACCTTAAGTGGTCTCGCCCTATTTTTTTTCAAATTCTACCAGGCTTCTTCAGCCCTTTTTCGCCTTTAGATACCGCGTCTTCCCAAATTTCTGTTGGGTCCACATTTATAAATTCGCAATTTTTGTCTATTTCTGTTCGCAAAGCTCGGAATTCAGCGTTTTCTTCATCAACAAAAGTTTGTTCCAAAGCGAGAACTAGTCCTTTGCCATTCCCGGAGCGGAAAAGCTTGCCTTGCAGCGTTTTGTAATGGGCGTTTACAAAATCCTCCTGGGAATCTTGGGGATTGACATACCAGAAGAAATAATGACTTCGGAGCATTGCCATGAAATTCTTCCTGAACTTTTCGCGGGCGGTGCGCTTGAATTCTTCGCGCATGCCGGAGCTTTTGGCGGTGAACGCCTTGAGCACATACAAGAAGTTCACATCGTAAACTTGCAGCAAAAGCGTGTCGCGGTCGAAGAGGCGGTTCTCGAAATGACGGTTGCGGTGTTGCCACATGTCGGCATCGTCCTTGCGGATGGAGTTTTCGGCATCCGGAATATCGCACGGACTCCCCCCCGATAAAAAGGAACCCAATCAAAATTCAACGATTCTGCCATAAGACCTCCTTATTGTATAGATGTTTAAAAGTTTTCATGTTTTCTAAGTGAATTCGAAGATTCCGTCGTCATCACATCTAGTGGAAATGCCAAACTGTAATCCTCCCTTTTTTAAGGGAGTCGTAACGTAGGATTTTGTGTGTTTGCCAGCATTTTCACCGGAGGAATTCCTCCGATAGATGTGTGCGGACGTTCGTTATTATAGCTCCATAACCATTCCGTGGCAAGTGCCTGGGCCTCTTCTATGGTGTGAGAGTTTAGCCCATTTTTCCAGTTCCGCGCTAACATATTCCGGTCCATTGTCACAACGAATTGCCTTTGGCTTGCCACGCCATTCAAAGACCTGCTCAAGACTTCTAATCACCCTCGCCGAAGGCAATGAGAAATCCACATCGACGCATAGTCCCTCGCGGTTGTAGTCGTCAATCACGTTGAATGTACGGAACTTGCGGCCGTTATCAAGGCTGTCGCTCATGAAGTCCATGGACCAAACCTCGTTCTTTTGCAGAGGTACGGCCAGCGCCTCGGGCTTGTCCCTGCGGATACGCTTGTGAGGCTTGATTCGCAGGTTCAGTTCCAGTTCCTTGTAGATACGATATATGCGCTTGTGGTTCCAGCCAAAGCCTCTTTCGTTGCGAAGATAGTAGTAGCATAGGCCGAAGCCCCAGCGCTTGTGACATTCGGTCAGGCTTATGAGCCACATGGCTATGGTCTCGTTTTCAGGTTGGTTCTTGGGGTCGTAGCGATAGCATGTCTCGCTGATCATGAACGCGGCGCAGGCAACCCTTATGGATACGCCCCTGTTTTCGACCGCATCATGGGCCGCCTCCCTCCTGGAAGACGGCCTTACCATTTTTTTGAGAGTGCCTCCTGAACGATTTCGGCCTTGAGACGTTCCTCTGCGTACATTTTCTTCAGCTGCGCGTTTTCGCGTTCCAGCTCCTTGAGGCGGGCGATGAGGGAGGCGTCCATGCCGCCGTACTTTGATCGCCAGCGATAGTAGAGTGCGGAACTGATTCCGTGCTCCCTGCAGATTTCCGCAACGGGGATTCCGCTCTCGCCCTGCTTCAAAATAGCCATAATCTGGCTTTCGGTAAATTTTGAGGTCTTCATAAGTAGTCTCCAATATATGTTTTTTCTCTACTTATGACTCCTTTTATTTTCCGGGAGGATTACAAAACAAGATTCTGAAAAATTTTATCTATAGTTCTCTAATGCTTTTCCATCTTCATCTTTCCAATCAACCCATCCGTTGGCAGTCTGTTGCATTAATGCTGTTATTGGTGTAGATGGTGAAGAAAATAGGATATCCTCTGTCGTTTGTAAGTTTTCATCCAATTTTCCTTCCAAAATAGCTATAGAAGAATGTATATATTTCTTAGCTCCTTCATGTTTAACAGTCGATTCAAAATTTCGTTTGCGAGCCTGCGCGCCCTTCAAAAGTAACCACCCCTCTTTTACTTTCTTCAATTGAGCCAAATGCCCGGCCTTATTCATTGAGAATATTTTATTTTGCAATTCACCATTAAGAGATATATCTTCTTCACCAGAAACCATTGATGATAAAACTTCCGCCTTGGAGTCTATTTTATCAAAAACACGATGTCCACGATAGATGCTGTTTAACAGAAGATTAACATTTGAAAAAATGCTGTCATAATAACTAAAGTCGCTTAAATAATCTTTCTTTTGATTATCCACCGATTGATCATTCATTATATCAAAGCGAGCCGCATCCTGAGCCTTTGTTAAAAACAGATATTCAAGAGCATTCAAATCGGTTGCAGAAAAATCCCGAACATCCGTTATGGCATAGGCACAATCAAACCAATCCTTTTTTTCGCTTCGAAGATGCTGTCTCCAACGTTCTAAAATATCTTGTGATTGACCGATGTATACACAGTCCTTATTTACTAAAATATATACACCTGGTTTCGATAAGATACTTGCTTGTTCATTTTCAAGTTTATTCTCCAAGACAAAGCGTTCAACCGCATAAATGTTGATAGTCCATTCCCTGATGCAATAATGTGTAATTGCCCCTATTGAATTCTGATAAATATTTACAATGGTTTTCATTTTTAGCCGATCATCCTTTTATACAAGTTTTCAAAATAAGTTGGATATTGATTTAAAACACTAAGAATTTCTGTTTCATGTGCGATTAAAGCCACTTTTGCCGCTTGTTTTGTAGAAGTTCCTTGTGCAAATGGAGCAAGATCCTGTGCAATTACTCTATCGCAAAAGCCTAGTTCATAAACAAAAATTGATTCTTTCGTAGGCAATCCATATTTTATTTGTTTTTGAAATAATTGCATTTTTGAAAGTTGCTCAGAATTTTCGCCTATTTCAGCCATTAATAGCTCCGTAACAGCATTGGCCAAAACAGATATTTCATAGCCGAACCCCCGTTCAAAAAAATCAACTCCCATTTCTTCATAATAATTACTTGTGCCTACTTTTTCACCTTTCAAGATGTCATAAATTTCATGGAAGTTTTTTCCTTGCAACCACAAGTGTATTGCATCTGGAATTTTTTCTTTTTTGGGATACTTATTAAACAAGCGACATCTTGTATGGCCATCAAACAGCAATTTTGATAAGATTTTTACAAAATCATTGCAATCTGAGACGTCTAAAATTGAGTCTTTATTTTCAACAACAAAATTATTTAATTCAATTGAAGAGTCTAAACCATGTAATGTTTTTGCGTACAAGGGGAATTTAGCCACTTTTTTTTCATCAGCTTTCAATTTTTCTGATAAATATTTGAATACATAAAGAATGGATTCTTTTTGTTCATCATTTGCCAAATGGTACGCTAATGTATTCTTCGCCAATTCTTCAACTTTACAATCTGACAAATCGTCAGAGGACATCATTAAATAATTTTCTAGTTTTTCAAGATAAAGAGCCTTCAGTTCCAACTGATGCATTATGTCATCCTTTTTGTTAGGCTTATAATTTTTTTCAACATCAGCAGAGAATTTTTCGATAAAACCTGAATCGGTCAAATGCGGCAGAAAAGTTTCCATTTTAAACGGAATAGAATATAAAATTCTTTCCCCATTATTATATTCAACCAAATTTAATCTCAACAAGTCAAACAGTAAACTTAAACAATCCTCAGAATTATTAGCTTGCAGTAAATCATTGATTTTGTTCCGCACTTTGGTTTCCGACGGATTTCCTACTCTAGGATCAGTAAAAATAATACTTCCCTCAGTTATTTTCCCAGCACGAGCAACTCTCCCAATAAGATTATGGAAATCTCGGACTTTAATTTCATCAGCCCCATTTAGAATAGAAGGAATAAGCAAATACTTTATGGGTAGATTCACGCCTTGCGCCAAGGTAGATGTACAAATAATACAATTAATTTTTGAATTATGTGCGGCAATTTCAATGGATAATTTTAACCCTTGAGGAATATCAGCATAATGTGAAAAAACGCCGTATTTACAAGCTTTATATGTAATTGAATCTGTCCCGAAATTTTTTTCTACTAGGTTTGCTATTTTTATTTTCTCAGAACATTCATAATAAGGGTTCGGGGTATCAGGATTAGATTCATAATAACTGATGCATTCTTTTAAAATTTTTCGTAGACTATTTTTTCTTCCGCAAAATATTGCTGCAGTTGCGTTCGTTGAAAATTTTAAGGCGAAGTACAAAGCTATCAAACCAGCATCATAGCGCCCTTGTTTGTCATGCTTAAAAAAACATCTATTAGAATCTTCAATTGAAATAATTCTCGGGACAAAGAATGTTTCGTTAGAAATAGAGTTATTTTCAATATATTGAAGTTGCCCAGATGAAGAATACATTTTTACAAACGCTATAAAGCGCTGTGTTGGAGACATGTCGATTCCCGAAACAACACCGCACGATTCACTTATCCAACTACTTATATTCTGGGCATTATGAATAACAGCAGATATTAAAACAAATTGAACATGTTCTTTTAAAAGCATTTTCATTTTTGACAATAATAGCTCGTATGTAACGCCACGTTCATTGGAATCAAATTGATGGGCTTCATCATAAATAACAAGGCCAACATTTTCCACAAATTTTGCATTTTGTGTTAAGAGATTGTAAAGTTTTTCTGGCGTTAATACTGCAACGTGTTTTTCATCTTCCGAAAAAACATTAGAAAAATCTTGTTCAAATACATCCGTTATATCATCAACAAAAATATTGGCATCTTCCTTAAAACATTTTAAGTAGTCGTTTCTTATTTCGTGACACAAAGCCTTAAATGGAGCTACAACAATAGCAAGATTCGTTCTATTAGACATAAATGCCGATCTTATAATCAACTCCGTTGATTTTGTCTTTCCAGCGCTAGTCGGCATTTGAATTACAGCGGATGTGCCTCTATATATGTTATTTTCGCCCAATAAAACCTGAGCAGGCCATAATTCTTTTATAAAAGTCCTTTTTTCAATTATTTTACGCCACAAATCAATACTTAATCCAGAAAAAAGAGGAAGCAATTTCCAACTGGAAAAATTGATTTTCATTATGCATATTGCAAAGATTAACTCTCCAAAAAAAACTTCCCTAGGAGAGCCCAATTCAAGAATCTTTTTATAAAGAATTAAACATTTTTCTATTGCCTGAAGTTCATCTTTTCCAGACTCTGTAAATTCTTTATAGAATAAAGCAAACTGTTCTATTTCGTCTTTGTAGAACGAATTTGAAAAATCAACATCAAAATTATGTTTTAGCAACGCTAACAAAAGATTATCAAGCTGTTCTGCGTCTAACGAAAGAGATTCTAAGGTTTTATTTAATACAGCTGAACTTCCAGGAAGTTTTGCTAAGTAATATGCAGCACTTCCAACAAGAAGGTAGTATTCAGACAGTTCTTTTAATCGGTCAGAATTCTTATAGGAATCAAAGAAATTGGCACAAAACAAAACATCTTTTTCCGGCAAAGACAAAAAAGATGCTTCATTTCGATGTTCTATTATGTCACGAGAAACTCTGCCTAATATGCCAATAACCAAAATAAATAAATCTTCAGGAGGATTTGTATAACGTTCAATTATCGCTTTTTGATCAGCTTCAGGCACATTAAATTCAGCCATTTTTGACATAGACTGAGTGTACATCAGGATTTTTTTAGCATTATTTTCAGGCTTCATGAGCCGCCCATGAGTATAAAGAATGAACTATAGCTTTTAAATTGTCTGCAGTCACCAATAATAAACGTAAATTGGTATTTTGTGGATGGTTTGTAACATCAGCACCAGAAACTAATTGTTGGTTGTAAAGGTTGTTTGAACATACTAAAGCAGCTCCGTAGGAACATGGTTTTTTAGCGATATTAATCATTTGCTGAATACGTCCTATTTTATCATAGGATTCCTGGTCTCTATCATAATAAAATCTTGTTGACATGGCCTCTAATGATTCGGCAATTCTCAGCGGGTCTTTTGATGAGCCATTTATAGCTTTATTCAAATCATTTGAAGTCGAGGCTATTCTAGACTTTACTTCAAATACAACTAACTCATCACAAGGATTGCCATTGGGCATGTTTTTGATTTTTATTGCAATAACATCTGAGCCTGGTGTAGACATGTCTTTATTAACTTTTCGATCATATCGAGTTCTTGGAGTCCAATATTTTTCGATATATTCCAAAAAATCTGCAATTAGAATTTCTGCAAAATCTCCACTTCTTGTTGATGGACCTGGAGCTTTTAACTTATCAGGAAATTTAAAATCTAAAAGAAAGTCTTCTCTATTTTTTCCCGTAGGTTTTCTTAATCGATCAATATCTTTATCACTACAATACTGATTACGAAAATGTTTCGCCCATTCACCAAATGCGTCAATGTCGTACTTGTAGTTAAATTTCCATATTTCAACTTTTCCTCCAATACAGGGAACTGTTGAATCATATTCAAACCAATCTACAAATTCCATCTACCCCTCCTCAAAGGCGTCTTTTAGGATGCTTTGCATGAGTTGTTTGGTGGTGGTTTCGCGGGTGGCGATTTGGGTTTCGAGTTGGGTTATGGTTTGTAGGTGTTGTTCTACTCGGGTGACGATTTCTTTTTGTTCCGCTAATGGAGGGAGCGGAATCAGTGTGTTTACGACACATTCTTGATTAATTTTGGGCATCGTTTTCTGAGCCCCCTTTGCATTTGCCATAAAGTATTCTCTATTGAATGGAGAAACTAAAGCAGAATGAATATACTCTTTTAATAAGATTTCTGCCGTTCGGAATCTCATAAGTAAGTCGGGATACATAAATTCATTATCTTTTCCTGTATAAATCGCACAAATACCAACATATTCGAAGGAATTACTTCGTTCAATTAGAAAATCGCCATTTTTTAGCCAACAATAAGCGTCTTCAGGAATTTTTTCATTTATGTATTTGAATTCACTTGGATCAAAGACTCCATAAGTTACTGCACCCAATTTTAGTGTCTTTATTGGCGTTTCAAAGTCAACAGCTTTAGGTGAATAACCATTTCTTGGTGGCTCTTGTATAATTTCTCCGAGTCTTACCCATTTCCAGTTGGTTGGGATTTCAAAGGGGATTTCGTCTTTTGCGATGGGAGCGACTGTTTTTTTTGTGCTTTTGGTTTCTAATTTTTCCGCTTGGATTTTCTCAAATAATGCTTCGGCGTCGTAGTCGGGATTGCCTTTTTGGACGGGGTGTTGTTTACGCCAGTCTGCGGTGAGTTTTCCTTCTATGGCTTTTTGGAGGATGTTCTGGCGGAGTTGTTTTGCGTAGGATTTTTGTTTTTCAATTTCTGATGACAGTTGTTCTGTCTTTTCTAACTGAGATGAGATTTCTTTGACGATTTTCTTCTGAGTTCCTAAATCAGGAATTGATATTTCAAGGGCGAGCAAATGTTTAGGCTTTATTTCTGTCTTGATGCCTCCCTTAACTTGTTTTTGCATTGCAGCGATAAAAGCGGCACTTTTTACGAAAAACTTGAAATAATCTAAGTCGACTTTAGAACTATCAAAGGTATAGGACGAATAATGAATCGTAGCACAAACGGGTTCGTCACCTTGATAAACCGTAATCGCGCCCTTGGCAACATTAATTCCTGAAATAACCAAATCGCCCGGCTGAACAAGAATCATATCCGTTTTCGTCGGCTTATTCGAAATATGGATTGTTCCAGAAAAATCAATTTTATCTAAACGCTGATATTTCGCAATCGCCTTATCTTCAGGCTTAAAGCGACCTTCACGTTCATTGAGAAACTCACCAATCTTTACTTTTTTCCATTCGCTCATATTAACCTACACTCACATCAAAAACCAAAGTATTTTCGTTAAAAATCGAGGATACATTAATTCTTAATTCTAACATGTTATACTTGTTGTACGTATTAAATTCAGGCTGATTGTACATCTCGCAAATCTTATTATGGAAAGAAGCCATCCATAAATATTTCTTTAGAATATGTTTCCGTTTTGCATCTTCATCAGCATCTATTTTCGATTGATTGTATTTATTAATATGTTCTTCTACAAATACTTTGTGTTTTTTTAAACCAACAAAAATCCCATCAAGGCTCATTGGATTATATTTTGGAAACCAAGGATGACCATCAAAACAAGCCTTTGCATTTTCGTCTGGATCCAATAACTCTGTTGGATTCCAGGCTTCATAGGCGATTATATAGTTCAAAAAAGACTTACCATCGATATGGTTTACTAACAAGTCTGAACAATAAGTGTTAAGAACGGACTCTAGATATTTTTTCAAGGAATTGTCAGGATATTCAACGCTTAAATCATTTAAAACACATTCATCAACCAAAATTCTTGGGAAAACAGCACTTTCTTCCAATCCAACAGCATCTATCAAGGCTTTTCCAGCAACAAAATCATCTGATAAGTACAACAAGCCCTTGGTTACACCCCCACGAACCATTATACTGCTACCTTCAAGAAAAATTCGTTGAATAGTTGCTACTAAGCGTAAAAAAAACATTATATTGAGTGGAGATAGATCATCATCTTTTTTTTCACAGCAAAGAAGAACGTTATCAGAGAAAATTTTATATTCAACTTTTACATTTCCCTCTCCATAGTCCTGCTCAGTTGAATTGGTTATAGACACAATGCCTTTCATCAACTCAATAGACTTTTCAATTCCGTCCACGAGTTCTTGCGCCACATTGCCAGACTTTTTGAATGCTTCCTTATACCCTAAGGCATCAAAGTAGGCTACATAATATTCAGAGAATTCCATCCAATCCCCGCTACCTTACTTTCTTCCATTCGCTCATTTACCGGCCTCAATTCTAGAGGACAAACCTTGTTCAATTTCTTCGATGGTCGGCATTGTCCCTTCTACTTTTTCGGGGTAGAATTTTTCCAATTCATATTCAGAGATACTTATAGGCTGGGTGCTAGACTCCAATGCATACTGAGCCTGAACTTTGTCTTTTTCCTTACAAATCAACAAACCGATTGTTGGATTGTCGCGACCTTCTTTTTTCAGCAAATGGTTACAAGCCACCATGTAGCCGCCCAATTGTCCAATATCC
>JAZLIJ010000112.1:0-2588 GCA_045617325.1 Fibrobacter sp. | reverse complement strand
CCTTTTCGTAAGCACCGCTCACGATGCGCATAAAGGCCAGACGGTCACGGTGCGCGGGGTTCATGTTGGCCTGGATCTTGAACACAAAGCCGGAGAAGTAAGGCTCCTCGGGGCCGACCATGCCCTGATCGCTCTCGCGGGGCAGGGGCGGCGGCGTATACTGCAGGAAGCGCTCAAGGAACGGCTTGCGCACGGGTTGAAGTCTCCTTCTCCGCGTCAAAACAGCGCACCGAAGACCGAGCAAAGAGAGCCCGCAAGAGCATCGCGCACGTTCGGCGGGAGCTTCGAAGCGATGGCGACGCTTTACGAAACGATGGCGAATGCCATCGAGCCGCCGCGGCTCCCCGATACCTCGGAATGCTCCGGCGAAGGCCTCGTCGAGGTGATGACGGCATACAAGGGCGCATACACAAGCTACGTCGACGCGATCACCGACCTCAATGAACACTTCTTCAAGAAGTTCGGCTTCTGACGGGGAGGGAACGGCGATGAGTCTTTGCGTTTCGTCCTTCATTCGGGATTACCGCACGAAAAACGACATCACGCAGAAGCGGTTTGCGGAGCTTGTCGGCGTGACCGACAAGAGCGTGAGCAAATGGGAGTGCGAAAAGGGCTACCCCGACGTGATGATGCTTCCGAGGCTTGCCGAGATCTTCGGCGTGCGAATCGACGATCTGTTTGTCTGAACGGCAAAATTGGAATTGCAGCCATAGAGTTTACCTTTCACACGGCGCGACCCCCGCAACGCGGGACGGTTCGCGCCGTCTTTCTTTTGTCTTGTCCTGCCGCCGCCAAAAAGAGAGCGGCGGGGAAGGGAAAAGGGCAGCACACGGCGAAAAACCGAACGAAATTCGAACGAAATTCGCGTGAATTCCCAAAGTAAATTCCACAGTGGAAGCGGGGTGGAATTTACTATGAGAAAAAGGCGGAATTAAGAATGGGAAAAACCGAAAGAGCAAGAAAAACACGGAAAACGGAGTGAAAAATTCAAGGAAAATCGAAAAGAAGGTATGCCGAAAAAAGCCTGAGGGGATATTTCCCAGACTAAATTCCACTATGAGCTGAATTTACCTCAGGAAAAAAGCTTCAGCAATTTCGGCGTTTGGATGACGTCTTTCGGAGCGATATAACGGATGCCCAAAAGATCTGCAAGATCAGATGAGTAGGTAAAAGAAAACAGATCATAGGCGCTTTTTCCGTTAAATTGTTTTCTCTTAACGGCATTGATATGAGAGAAGATCAGGTTGACTTTTTCCTGTGTCCAGTCATCAAAAGAAGTGCCGGATGGGACAATTCCTCTGAAAAGAGTATGGTTGTTTTCAACGTGGGGCTTTTGATAAGGAGCATTCGGATCGCAAAAGAACAGTTTGGTTTCCCGGAATCCATCCGAATCATTTTCAAAGGCAAAGACATCGCTGAATTCACCGCCGTTATCGGTTAAAAGCACAGGGAAAATCTCAGAAAAACAAACACCGGCATTCCGTAGTTTTTCCTTCAATTTCCGGATTTTTCCGGCAGCTTCTGCGGCTGTTTTGTTATCAAGAAGGATTCCGAACATAAAATCAACGTTGACGAATTGAAAGGTCATGATCAGCTTTCCGCCGACACGCCCGATAACAGTGTCCATTTCAACATAATTCGTTGTCGGATTCTCTTCGAATAAAAGCATAAAATCCTCAAAACTCCTGCCTATTTTAACACCTTTCGGGACATATTCTCCTTTTTCTTCTTTCCGAGGTTTGAATTTAGCTGCCCGCGGAAGGTCAATCTTGGATATGGTATAATATCCGCACTCAATGTGACGGTATACCGTTGTCTTTGACACGGAAAGATTGTTGGCGTTTATGGCGTGGTAGATGTTCTGTCCCGCCAATACCGCCGATGATATAATGCTTTCCGTACGATAGAATTCTTCCTTGTTCAGTGGTATTCCTTCTCTTGATTCTACCAATACCGTCTCATATTCATTTTGTGCCTCTTTTGCTTGATAACGTCTTCGTGCATACCGACAATTGCTATGGTTTCGCTTCTCGCATCCGTTGCACACAAACGGCGCCTTCAACAGTTTGGGGCAGCACTCGTCCGTCTTGGTAAAACTGTTTGTATATGTTTTTCCATGCAGCTTCACCTCCTTTGATACCGTTGTCGGGTCTTTCCCGATTCGCCCCGCTATCGCTTTGAATGTCATTCCCTTGTTCAGGCATTCCTGAATTTCAATGCGGTCATCAAATGTCATATGTTTGTTTTTCTTTTCGTGGTTCATTTTCTGAGACCTCCTTTTCCCAGACTAAATTCTACCACAAAATTTTTCCCACGGTAAATTCCACTTCAAATTCCACTGTGGAATTTACTTTGGGAATTCACGGCTTTTCGGATGAGCGCGCCCGATCTCATCTTTTTCTTGACTTTATCGGAAAAATGTGATATAGTATGATGAATTGTAATGCGGTCGGATTGAAAATCGGCCGCAAATCCGCCGACCGACGGCAATGACCCGGGAAAGAGTCTGAAAATGAGTATGTTTTTCATGAATTTCAAACGGAATATGAAATACGCCTTCATCACGGTGAAAGGCAATTTCAAGGAAT